>JAYYEV010000001.1:0-19868 GCA_036159515.1 Bacteroidota bacterium
GTAAGTAGAATCAGTACCTGAACCAATTACCACATCTTTAATTCCATCGTTATTTAAGTCTACGGATCTAGGAGAAGAAAGAACAGAAACGGAATCAATAGTAGTGGTCCAGTTAAGTTGAGCTATTGGTCTTAAATGAAAACAACTTAAATATAGAAAGATTACTAAAAGAACCTTACCACTGAAATCAAATAGTTTATTAAACATAAATTAACTTTGGGTATACAAAAATATGTCCGAAAAATACTAAATTCATAACAACAGTATAATTCGTTCAATGTTAAATAACCTGAAAATATGTATAATAATCTTATTTACATCTAACGTCTTAAATTCTCAGGTAAATCATTCTATTTCTGAACTCACTTTGGAAATATCTAACCTTGAACAAAAAAAGGATTCCTTACTCAAAGAATTGGAATTTTTAATTCTTAACCAGGATTTAACAGAAATATTGGAAACAGTAATTCCTAGTAAAAGGGAAATTATCAAACACCATGCTTTAGTGATTTCATACAATGAGGAGCATGAACAAGCTAATTGGGTAGCTCATAAAATCAATAAAAAAATAATTGATGGAAACGTAAGTAGGACCAATGACTTTAGAAAGGATAGTAAAATAGCAACAGGTTCAAGTGAAGAAAAGGATTACTTTGTAAAAACAAAATTACCAAGTGGGAAATTTACCTATGATGGTTTTGGATATGACAGAGGACATTTAGCTCCATCTGCTGATTTTAAATGGTCTAAAACTGCATTATCCGATTCTTATTTTTATTCAAATATGTCTCCTCAATTACCAGAATTTAATCGAAAAGGATGGGCCAACATTGAGAGTTTTTTAAGAAGTTATGTTTACGAAAATGAATCCGATTTATTGGTAGTTACCGGACCATTTTATAGTGAAAATGTGAAAAAATCTGAAAGAAGTAAGAATAACATGAGTATACCTGATTACTACTTTAAAATTGCAATTGATTTGAAGAATACACTTGGCGTTGGATTCCTTGTTCCGCATGAAAAACTCACTTTACCCATAGAGAGTTATATGGTTTCAATAGATAGTATCGAAACTTTTACAGGATTTGATTTCAACTTCCAACTTTCTGATTCTATTGAAGATGTTTTAGAAAAAGTTGTAGAATTAAACTCTTGGAAGAGTAAAAAAAATAGAGGAAATGTTGCACCAATAGATTCAAAGAAACTACCTAAAGGTGCTTTTAACACAGTACAAGCACGGCAATTTTCAGAAAATGGAAGAAAGGTGACCATATGTGGAAAAGTAGTGAGTACTAAACTTAGTAAAAATGGACATACTTTTTTAAACTTAGATCAAGCTTTCCCAAATCAAATATTTAGTGCAACCATCTGGAAAAGCAATACTGTTCATTTTAGTTTTTCACCTCATATCGAATTAAAAGATAAATATGTATGTTTAGAAGGAAAAATAACAGATAATAAGGGTACCCCCTCTATGGATTTAACCAATGAAAAAAACATATCCTACATTGATTTATAAAAACTGAATATACTAGTATGAGTGTGAAATACTTTAATACGGATTACAAAAACATTTCAGAATCTCAGTACCAAGATGAGAAATTCAAACTCCAAGTAGAGCTATTAAAACTTCAGGAATGGGTTGTGAAGCACCATAAAAGAATTGCTATTGTATTTGAAGGAAGAGATGCAGCAGGAAAAGGATCAACTATTAAACGATTCATTGAGCATCTCATACCAAAGCATTTTAGGGTTTATCAACTTGGAACACCTTCTGATGAACAAAATAACAACTGGTTACAAACCCATGAAAAAGAATTACCTAAAAAGGGTGAAATTGTATTTTTTGACCGCTCTTGGTACTCAAGAGCCATGATACAACCTACAATGGGATATTGTTCAAAAAACCAGTACAAATATTTCATGGAACATGTAAACAATTGGGAAGAAAAATTGATTGCTGAAGGTCTTATCCTGATAAAATTTTACTTAAGTGTGAACAAGCCCACTCAAAAAATGCGCTTCCACATTCGTGAGCATCACCAATTAAAATATTGGAAGTTATCCAGTAATGATTTAAAAACCCTGAAGAAATGGGAGGAATATACATTTTACAAAAATCAAATGTTTGAAAAAACTTCTACTGCATTTTCTCCTTGGGTAATCATCAATTCAAATGATAAAATGGTAGCCAGACTCAATGCTATGCGTTATGTCTTAAGTGAAATTAATTATGAAGGAAAGATCAAACTGGCTAAGGCGGAATGGGAATTTGATGTCCATGACAATAACCTAACACTATTTGGAGTTCATTTCGATGACTTAAACCAAAGTCAATATGCACTTTTAAGTAAATTAAAACAACTGGAGACCACTAAAAAAATTAAGGGTTAATCCATTTTTTTCAATTTAAGCTAATGAAAATCCTAAGAATTAGAGCTGGTTCAGTAATAATAAATCACAAGAATGAAATATTATTGATTTTCAGAAAAGGAAAATGGGATTTACCTAAAGGAAAAGCATCGAAAAAAGGGAAATTACTTAGTGTAGCTATTAATGAGTCCATTGAGGAAACAGGATTAAAAAAAAAGAATTTAAAACTTATTAAACCATTGAATAAGTCTAGTTCTGTAAAAAAGGATGGTATAATATTAGATTATTGGTTTTTGCTTAAATATGATGGTAAAAAACTTAAACTCAAGCCTCAAACTGAAGAAGACATTACAGGTTATAGATGGGTTTCAAAAAAAGACATCATTAAGTATTACCCTTATTTTAGGAAGTATGTATGTGAAGTGCTGAGGTGTTACTTGCTTGCAAAAGAAAAGTCAAAAAAATCTTAATAAAAAGACTAATCAATATTTCATTGGTCATCTTTTATACTTAATATTGCACTGATTTAGGTGTGATTAACATCACTTAATAAGGAATCCGGTGCAATTCCGGAGCTGTATCTGCAGCTGTAAATACGTTATTGTTTTCAAATTACCACTGCTAAGGCGGGAAGGTTGATTGCTAAGTATGAGCCAGAATACTTGCCTTTTTCATTTAAGGAGACTTCAGATTAAAGTCAATCTTAGTTAATTGTTGTTGCTATGCAACTCCAATTCTTTGGTTACCTAATTTAAAGCTTCTTTTTATTTAATGATTTAATAAAAAATTATGAAGCATATATTTACAACTATTTTAATTTCATTCAGCTTATTAGCAAGCGCCCAACATTTACATCAAGTTCTTATTCTCAATGAAGGGTATTTTGACTATACAAATAACGTCTCGGTAGAGCCGGTTAAAATAGGCAGTTACGATGTTAATAATAACACATATACAACTGTAAACACTTTAAGCGGAGCTAGGTTTGCTTCTGATATGGTCATAAAAGACGGATACTACTATGTAGCAGCAGACTCTATCATATACAAATTTGATTTAAATAATCATCAGGAGCTTGCAAGAACTACATGCACTGGAGTGAGAAATCTAGCAGTACATAATGATAAATTAATAGCTACAAGAGGAGACTATGACAACACGACTTTCATGCCTATATTCTTTGAATCTTATTTGAAGGTTTATAACACATCCGATTTAACGCTTCATACCGACTTTGACACAACTAATGGACCTCAGTTTGCCTCTCAAAATATTTTAATTCCGGAATTTTCATCATCTTTTAATAAAGCTTTTATACTTATAAATAATGCATACGATTGGGGAAATGAAAAAGGGTTAGTTGGAGTGTTGGATTTGAGTACCATGACCTATGAAAATGAAATTGATCTTGGGGCTGATGGTATAAATCCAGATAATATAATGTATCATAATGGTTCTATTTACACCGTTAACAATAAAGACTGGTCTGGTGCATCCATTTCTAAAATTGATATAAATAGTATGACATTGACTACAACTAATAATATATCTTCCGTTAGTACAGGATGTGGCACCTCTTGTTTAAAAGAAGGAAACATTGTATATCAGATTTCTCAGGATAGTACGCTTATAGAATATGATGTGGTAAATATGAATAATGTAGGACCTATAGCTAACTATAACACGAATTTTTATGCTCTTGCAGTGGATCCTACTTCAGGTCATTTATTTGCTAGTAACACGGATTTTTACTCATATGGGAAGGTAGAAATATATGACTTGATGAATAATTATATTGATCAATTTTCAACAGATATTACACCTGGTAAGATTGTTTTTGATGTGAGATTTAATACAGGAATTGATGAAATTAAAAATGATTTAACGGTTTACCCTAATCCTGCGAGTGACATGCTTAATATTAATGGTATTAGTGAAGGAAATTACTCTATTTTCAATATTCTTGGAGAAGTAATCTACAGTCATGTAGTCAATCAAGATAAGATAACAATAGATATTTCATCACTGCAATCAGGAAAATATTTTATTCAGATAGAAAGTAACGGGAAGATGTCTAAAATGAGTTCCTTTGTAAAAATTTAATTTAACTCTTACTTTTCAGAAACCAGTCTAGGAATAATAGACTGGTTTTTTTTTGTTTATTTTTAGGGAAATATCACTTTAACATAAATGAACAGTGTTCTGAGCTTTATAAAAAATTATGGAATTTTTCATGACACTCCACTAAGTCAAATAAGGAGTATACGTCTTCTTACTTACATTTCATTTACTGCAGTTTTTACAGCCCTCTTCTACTCTATTTTATTTCTCTTCTTAGGGGAAACTGTTCCAGCTGTTCTTGACTTTATGCTCGTTATCTTATTTATACCTTCATTATTTTTAATAAGATTTAAGAAACATTATTTAGCTAAATATTTACTAATTGTTAATGCTAATATCGCCATCCTTCTAGTTATAGTAGTATATGGTCAACAATATAGAAATGAACTATTTTTCATTGTTAGCTCTGTATTAGGCATAATCTTATTTCGTGAAAAAAAACATGGACTAATTAGTTTCTTATTAGCGGTATCTTTTTTTCTTTTTACCAAGGTTTACCTTAAAAACGGCAAAGCCATTTACCCCACTGATGAAAGTCTTACATATCCGCTTGCCATAATTGGCTTAATTTCAATTTGTATGATTGTTTGTTTGTTAATTCTTTATATTAAAAATGAAACATTAGACTATGAAGAAAAAATAATTTCTGCTTACAAGAACTTAGACGAAAAGAAAAATTACATTTTGGATAGCTTAAACTATGCAGCTAGCATACAAAAGGCTGTATTTGGTTCAAAATCGCAGATACTTAAGCATTTTAAAGAAGGTTTTATTCTGTTTAAACCAAAGGACATTGTAAGTGGCGATTTTTATTGGTTTGGCTCTGTTAAAGATGAAATGATAATTGTATCTGCAGATTGTACAGGTCACGGAGTACCTGCAGCATTAATGACGATTATGGGAAATGATTTATTAAATGAGATAGTCCTTCAAGATAAAATCATTCATCCAGATAAAATATTAGAAGAATTAGATAGAAAAATAATTAATGGATTGTCAAATGAAGACGGGGTTGAAAGAAATGATGGTATGGATATTTCCATTGTAACCATTAATACTGAAAAACAACGACTTTATTTTGCTGGTGCAAAAAATCCATTATATATCGTGTACAAAGATGAAATAGAAATTAAAAAAGGAAGTTTTTTTCCGATTGGCTCAAATCAATACAACTCTAAAAAACAGTACGAATTACATAAAATTTATTACAAAAAAGAAACGAAGATTTACTTGTTTTCAGATGGATTTCAAGACCAATTCGGTGGAAAACTAGGCAAAAAGTTCATGAAAAAAAGGTTCCGTGAATTAATTTATCAATTAAGAATGGAAAGCATGCAAGAACAGGAAAAAATGTTGATAAATGAATTTAATGCATGGAAAAAAGAAGAAGACCAAACTGACGATGTAATAGTAATTGGTCTCCTTCTAAATTAAATTTACTCTTTTAAAATTATTCCCCCGCAATATGATCGAATTTTTCAAATCCTATTAGTTCAAGCTCAATATTATTAGTTTTACTTGTAATATCTCTAAAATCAACTATTACTTCTTGAATTTCTTTACTCATTTCATGGCACTTTTTAGCACTCATTTTTACTTTGGAGTTAGGTGGTACATTTTGAAGTTTTTGCATTAATGCACCTTTGTTCAAAAAGGAAACAATTTGAGAGAATGATACTGTCAATTCTTTCTTTTGCTCATCCCAATGATCTATGAATGCTAAAACATAGTTCTTTCTTAAAATAAAGAACATAGCTAAAGCAAATCCTATTCCAACACCCTTCAATAGATCCGTAGCCAATACAGCAGCTATGGTAACAATGATCACAATAGCTCCTTGCCTATCGGTTTTGAACATTTCGATAACTTTTTTCAGTTTTAATAATTTAAAACCTAATATGCAAAGAATAGCGGCCAATGACGCGGATGGAATCATTTCTAACAACGTTGGGAAAGTGAATACAGAAATAAGTAATAATATACCGTGATATATCGCTGACATTTGTGTTTTTGCTTTTGCATTAATATTGGCAGAACTTCTCACAATCACCATGGTTATTGGAAGACCACCAATTAGACCTGAAATGGCATTCCCAATTCCTTGAGCTTTTAGTTCTTTATTGGTTGGCGACAAGTTTTTATCCGGATCTAACTTGTCCGTTGCTTCTACGCTTAATAGCGTTTCTATACTACCAACAATGGCAATGGTGAAGGCTACTATCCAAACATTTGGGTTGGCAAGTGCAGTGAAATCTGGAAGTTTAACTAAATTCTTAAAATCCCAAGCTTTTAACTCTGCTGGAAGGCTAACTAACTGTTGCTTTACTAATGAAAGAGATTCACCTGCTCCATTGCTATTAAACCAGTAAGCCAAAGCAGATCCTATAATTACAGCAGCAAGTGAACCGGGAAAATACTGAAATAGTTTTCTTTTTTTCATGAAGTCTTGTTCCCATAATAGCATGGTTAAAAGAGATACAGCAAAAATAATTAGTGCAGCAGTTGAGATGGACTGGATTCCCGCTTGAGTATCTAACCAGATCTTAACTAAAAGATGTAATTCATGAGTAGTCTCAATACCATTAGCTTGCATATAACTGCTATATACCGCATTATGCGTTGCAGAACCACCATAGCCTCCAAAAATTAAAGGTAATTGTTTTAACATTAGAGTAAGACCAATAGAGGCTAGCATCCCATTAATAACAGATGTAGGCACAAAGTACCCAATAACTCCTAATCGGAATAATCCTAAAAGAAACTGTATGATTCCTGAAAGGAAAACAGCTAAAAAGAAGACTTCTAAATTTCCATTAAAGGTAGAAATACCTGCAACCACTATGGTTATTAAGCCTGCAGCAGGTCCACTTACTCCAAATTTTGAACCACTGAATATGGTTACAATGATTCCACCTATGATACCCGCAATTAAACCAGAAAATGCATTTACTTCTGATCCTTTGGCAATACCTATACATAGGGGTAATGCGACCAACCAAACTACTAATGAGGCAGGAAAGTCATTTTTGAAATGTTTTAAACTAAAATTGTTGTTTTTTGTATTTGACATGTTAATAAGTTAAGTTGGCATGTCAGCCAACGGTTTATAAAAAAGTTTTAATGATTTTTGAGAAGTAATAACTACACTACAGGAGGTGGAGACTCTACCTCTTTCTTAAAATTATGATATAAGTCAAAACCAAATGTTTTGGCTGCAAATAGAAAATTTTTATTTGATTTATCAGAAAGAGATGAAAAGAAAAAATCATCAATTTCTTTTACTTCATCTTCTGATTCATTTTTTTTCTCTTCCTCACTCCCATCGTATTCATAAACTTCAATTGCATATTGGTTGCCTGAATTAGAAAGTAATTGTATAGTATCTACGCTGAAATAGGCAAAAAATGCAATCAATAAGGTGAAGATTGAAAGCTTTGCAATAAGCTGAAAAAAATTAAACTTAAAATTATCAAACATAAAGTATTCAAATATACTGTAAAATTTCATATTCCAAGTTAATGTTACAGCTCAAAAAGACCATCTGATGTCATGCAAATGATGTGATCCGTTTTATTCGGTTTTAACATATGTGAACCTGTAAAGGTTCCAAACGCGGGCAATATCAATTGATTATCCGTTATATAAAAACAGTTTAGCTTCATATATTGCCTACCCAAACCTCTTAATTTAACAGCTGGGTGAACATGACCACAAATATTGAATTGGTCAAATTCTTTTTCTGGATAGTGGGTAAACAAAAAAGGATCAATAATAAGTTCATTAACAAGTGTGATATTGCTATCCCATAATTTTTTGGAATCATATTGATCGTGATTACCTAAAATAAGTGTGAACTTAACATTGGATTTTGAAAAGTAAATTATCCAATCGTCCCATTCTTTATTATAGGAAGAATGAAAAAGATCGCCCAAAATGTATACATGATCAGGGTCATATTCATGTATAAGATTCTTGATATTAATTAAATTTTTCTTACTTCCATCACTGGGGATAGGAATACCGTTTTTTTGGAAATGATTTAATTTACCCACATGAACATCACTTAGAATAAGAGATGAATTATCTTCCCAATAGATTGCTTTCCTATGGTCAAAAATGAACTGTTGCTCTTTTATAATCTTTTTGATTTGCTTCATTGGTAAATCAGTTGCATTTTTTTAATCCTATCTCCAAGTTCCTCACTAGAGAGTTTTTCTCTTAAGCGATCGGTTATAATCGGAAAAGAAAACGGGGATGGTTTATCTATATTTTTCCAAACTATTTTTTGTTTTTTTATTTTGAAAAGTGCTTTTATCAATCGTTCTTCCTCCAATTGATACTCAAATGTTTCAAAAAAAGCTTGTTTGTACAGTAAATTTTCGGGTTCATAATCCCTAAATACTTCAAAAATTAGTTGAGAACCTGACTGAAGATCCTTATTTCTTTTTCGATTACTGGGCATACCCGAAAAGACAAGACCAGAAATCACAGCTATATCTCTAAATTTTCTTCTTGCTATTTCTGATGCATTTATACTTTGCTCTAAGTCATCTTTTACATGAATCGCTTCAAATAAATTATTTTCTATAATTTGATTCACATCAAGAAATTGGTCGCTTAATAATTCAAAACCATAGTCATTGTAGGCTAACGAGAAGGAAATGGGGATAAGTAAGCTAATTCTGTATGCCATTAGATGACTCATGGCTTCATGTACAAATCTGCCTTCAAATGGATAAAATACGGTGTGGTAACCTTCACTGGTTTGAAAAGATTCAATAAGAAATTCGTGCTCATCAGGAATGATGGATAGGTCTTTTTGCATATCCAATAAAAAGGAAAGGGGCTTTAAGGTTTTTGCATAACTAGTATGTTGTTGTATTGCATATATTTCGTTTCTTAAAAGATCGCTCATATATGAAGTAAAGCTCATCCTCCCTCCCATCCAGCTGACTACTTTTCCTTTTTTAGATCTACTCTTTTTGACTAATACGTCCATTTGTTGAATCTGAAATAATTCCCAGTATTGTCCTCCAAATAAGAATACATCTCCCTTTTTTAGTTTAGAAATAAACCACTCTTCAATAACACCCAGTCTTTTTCCAGAAAGTAATTTTAAATTCAGGTGGTTATCGCTTACTATGGTACCTATTTGCACTCTGTGACGCATGGCAATACCCCGACTTAACACTTTAAACAACCCATCTTCTGTGATGTGTACTTTTTTATATTCATTGTAAGCTGACAAACTACTCGCTCCTTTAGAAATGTAGGTTAAAATCCATTCCCATTCATAGTCACTGATATTACTAAAAGCATGGGTTTTTTTAACTATGGATAATGCTTCATGTGCTTTAAAACCATCAGAAACCGCTAATGACACCAAAAACTGAATTAAAACGTCATAGCTCAACACATAAGGAATTCTTGGCTCTGTATATGATTTTTTAGCCGCTTTTTTTAAGGCAGAAGCCTCTATTAACTCTATCGCATGAGTGGGCAGAAAATAAATTTTACTGATTTGATCGGGACGGTGTCCACTTCTACCTGCCCGCTGTAGAAATCTAGCTACCCCTTTAGGTCCTCCAATTTGAATAATGGTTTCTACGGGGTAAAAATCAACACCTAAATCTAGACTTGAGGTACAAATAACAGCTTTCAATTTCTCATTTCGTACTGCATCTTCAACCCACAGTCTAATTTCTTTTTCAATGCTACCATGATGCATTGCTAATAGTCCTGAGAGTTCAGGACATGCCGATAAGATTTGTTGATACCATATTTCACATTGGGATCTTGTATTGGTAAAAATCAATGTGGTCTTACTCCTCTCCAAGATGGGGATGAGATCATCTACTAAATGTAATCCCAAGTGACCTCTCCAGGGTAATTCCTTGATTTTTTTTGGAGAAACCACTTCTACATCTATTTGTTTTCTGATAGAAGATTTTATCAATTTCCCCTTTAAAAAAGATCCATCTAGGTTCTTACCAATTAGCACCTTTTTTGCTTCATTAAGATTACCAATTGTAGCTGAGATACCCCATGTTTTTAAATTTGAGTTATAGAATCTCAGTGCAGATAAACAAAGTTCCAACTGTACCCCTCTTTTAGACCCTATCAGTTCATGCCACTCATCTACCACCACAGTATCTACCTGTTCCATTTTCTTTTTCCAACCCTTACTGCATATTAGCAGCTGAAAACTCTCTGGGGTTGTAATCAAAATATGAGGAAGTTTTTTAGCTTGTCGTGCACGATCTTTCAAACTAGTATCACCATTACGTACTTCAACTGAAAACTCATCACACATATCGTTTAAGAAATCTTGAATAGATAATTGGATTTGCTTGGATAGGGATCTAAGTGGTGTTATCCAAATACAGAATAAAGAAGATTTAGAGCTTTTATTGGAATTTAATTTTTTCCATAAAATGGGAGGAAGAACGGAAAGAGTTTTACCTGAGCCAGTAGGGGCATTAACTAGACCAGAATCTTCGTTCAATATGGCTTTCCATGTCTCTTGCTGAAAAGGTAAAGCTGTCCAATTTCTTTTATTAAAAAAAGAATTAACCCAATTATGATATTGCAAATACTTATCCATTTGGAATCAACGATTTCAAATCATCAACCGAATTGGCTTCATTAATCGATTTGTCTTTTCGCCATCTTAAAATTCTTGGAAATCGTACAGCGACTCCAGATTTATGTCTGGAAGAATTAGCCACACCTTCAAAAGCAATTTCAAAAACCAACTTGGGTTCTACACTTCTAACAGGACCAAAGCGCTCTAAAGTATTCTTTTTTATAAACCCATCCACTTCCTTAAATTCTGCGTCTGTTAGACCAGAGTATGCTTTGGCAAAGGTCACCAATTCATTTTGACCATTTTCCGAGCTTTTCCACAACGCAAATGTATAATCCGTAAAGAGATTTGATCTTCTCCCGTGCCCTCTCATTGCATAGGTTAAAACCGCATCGATGGTCAACGGTTCTACCTTCCATTTCCACCAATCTCCTTTTTTTCTTCCAATTTTATAAGTAGTATTTTTTTGTTTTAACATGAGACCTTCACTTCGATTTGATCTTGCATTATCGTATGCATAACGTACCTCTTCCCATTTTTGGATGTGGTATCGTTCTGAAAGTTGGATAAGCGGATGATTTAATTTTCCCAACAAACTTTCTAATTGATTCCTCCTTTTATCATAGGTTTCATTTCTCAAATCAGTTGAGTCGTATTCGAGCAGATCATATGCCCTCACCACAATTGGGTATTGTTCAAGTGTTTTCTTACCCACGTTTTTCCGGCCCAATCTTTTCTGCAAGTCATTAAACGAGCCTATTTTATTTTCTTTATATACTAACAATTCTCCATCTAGAACAGTGCCATTGATTAGTACATCATTTAGGGCTTGAATTTCTGGAAATTGATTCGTTATAAGTTCTTCTCCCCTAGACCACATCATGATTTGATCTTTTCTTTTAATTAATTGTACACGTATGCCATCCCATTTGTATTCATAACACCAATCTTTTGGTGAACCTAATTCATTTGGTTTTTTGTCCAAAGCATAGGCTAAATAAAATGGGTAAGGTTTATAGGACAAAGCATCTTTGTCTGGACTTAGTATGAGCTCTTCGAATGAAATGTGTTTTGGATCCCAGTCACCCATCAACCTATAAGCAATTACATCCTCATCAATCCCTGTTGATTTAGCTAAAGAACGAGTCATTAATTTTTGACTCACACCAATTCTAAAGCCGCCCGTAATCAGTTTATTAAAAACAAAACAAGAATAAAAATCCATGGATTTCCACTGAGATAAAATAAAGGCTAATTGCTTTTCTTCATCTTCTTTTCGATTTTCAATCATGTGTAAAATAAGTTCATGCAACTTCAATGCATTATGATGATTACGCTCTTTTTGGCATACAAGATGAGAAATAGTCTCTGCAAGATCACCAACTATATGATAACTATCTTCAAATAACCAAAGAGGAATTTCAGCAGCTTTAGCCGCCATAGATCTCAACAAAGTGGTTTTAATCAATCTTTTTGGTCTACGGTGAGAGAAAAGAGCTATTGCCCATACTTTGTCTTTATTGTTTGCCTTGCTAAAAAACTGCACCAATGCATCTACCTTTTGATTGGTCTTATTAGTACGGTCTAATTCAGAAATTAAATGGGCAAAATCATTCATCCTCAATCAAATTATCTGATTCTTCAAATGGTGTATTTTCTACAAAAGCATTGTACCCAATTTCGGATAGGTATTTGGAAAAAATTTCCTTATAACCATGAGTACAAATGATATTTTCAGCTTCCGTTTCTCTAACGGTTTTCATAAGATCACCAAAATCAACATGATCAGATAATACAAATCCTCTATCTACCGCCCTTCTTCTTCTTGCGCCCCGAAAGGTCATCCAACCACTTGCCGTTGCGGTTACATAAGGGACCATTTTTCTAATCCATGGTGAACCATGTGTACTTGGTGGAGCAATCACCAAGTTTCCAATAAGGTCTTCTTTCTTTGTTTCTCTTGTTATTCTAATGGTCTTCGGTAAATCTTTGATTCCTCGTATCACTTCATTCATATTTTCAACTGCTGCATGTGTGTATATGGTTCCTATACTTTGGTCTAAATTAAAAATCAACCGCTGTGCTTTTCCTAGACTGTAAGCAAAAAGAACTGCTGTTTGATTCTTTTGTTTACATTCTTCCCAGAATTGATTTATCTCCTTAATTACTTCTTTTTGAGGTTGCCATTTAAACGGTGGTAAACCAAATGTACACTCTGTAATAAAAGTATTGCACCTGACTAATTCAAATGGTGTTGAAATACCATCATCCTCTCTTTTATAGTCACCAGTAAATACCCATACTTCGCCTTTATATTCTACCTTTACTTGAGAAGAACCCACCACGTGTCCAGCAGGGTGTAGAGAAAATTTCACCCCATTTATGTCTGTTACCTCTCCCCAATTTACTCCTTGTGCAGAAATATCACCCAATCTATGCTTAATAATAGGAACATTGTTGTGATGGGTTAAATAATGTTGATGACCCCACTTAGAGTGATCTGCATGACCATGAGTAACTATATTCCTTTCCACAGGCTTCCAAGCGTCAATAAACACATCGGCCTTAGGACAATAAATACCTTTATTTGTAAATACCAATAATGGATTTTTCACTTTTTAAATGTAGATAAGAAATACTCAAAAAGAGGGTTCGTTTAAGGCTATCGGTTAAATTAAAAAGTCCCCATAGACAACATAACAAGTGTACAAGCTTCAAATGCATCAATGTCATTTTGAATTGCTAATTTTTGAAAGACACTGTTTTCAGCACCCGGATTGAAAATAATCCTCTTAGGCTTTAATTTTAATAGTTGATCTTGATATTGATGTTGATTTTTAGCGCCTAAATAAAGTGTAACGGTATCATAAGAGTTATTTGGAATTTGTGTTTCAATGGGCAAGCCATCCATTACACCAGGCTTATGACCAACAAGTACCACATCGTATGCTAATCTACTTAGCTTTAGCGCCACTTTATGTGCATAACGATCTGGATTTAACGATGCACCAAGCACCAAAACACGATGATTTTTGTTATTAGAAGACATTGAAGTGGTCAAATTAATATCTTTAAACCGTATGGGAAAGATTTTGCTTCAATTTATTATGCCATTTTTTCTAATTACTTCTTGTGCTGGATTAAAAAAAATGGAAAAAAAATTACAAGGAAACTGGGTGTTAACGTCAGTTGATCTCCAACCTATTGAAATAAGTCCACATATTCCCACCGTAAAATTTGATATTAAAAAAAAGATAATTTCTGGAACAGATGGTTGTAACCAATACCAAAGTTCATTTGAACTAAATTCCAAAAATAAAATCGGTATAACTCCGTTATCAAAAACCAAAATGATGTGTATAGGAGCAATGGATTTAGCAAAGCAATTTTCAACTTATATGCAAACAGCAAATTTGATTACAATTAACGAGGAGGGATATTTGAATTTAAAGACTTTATCTAACCATCAACTAACTTTCAAAAGGGATAATTAGCATTTCAATTTTTGTTAATGAATGTTAATATTTGAAAAATTATACTAGCTTTACTCTAATAAACCTTTAAAATTTAATGTTATGAGCGAAACTAACGCGAAATCTGGTAAAATGAAGGGCACCATTGGCTTTGTTTTATCATTAGTATCTATTGTTCTAGGTGGATGGGTAATCAGTACACTCTGGGCTGCTGCTGGATTTAGCACAGGAGCTGGAGCTGCTGGATTATTACTTCCAATTGGCGCTGTAGTTTTTTCTGCTATGGGCATGAGTGCTTCTAAAAAGGCAGGTGAAAAAAGAGGACTAGCTATTGCTGGTTTAGTTATTGGTATTATTGCTTTAGTCTATCTAGCAGTGGTTGTAGCTGGATTAGGTGCAATGAGTGCAGTTGGAGGTGCTCTTTTAGAAAATACTGATGCAATACAAGATGCTATTGAAGGATTAGAAGATTTACAAGATGATTTAGATAATCTTGATTATTAAATTCAGTTAAGAGCTCGAAAGCTTTTTACTATATCTAATTTATTAAATGACTGCAGTTATCGATTTGGTTCTGCGGTCATTTTTTTTATCATAAATGATGATTACTATTAATCAAATGATAAAACACAACTCACATCTTGTAAATTTGTTGAAAATATCTAATATTTATGTCTAAATACAACCCTAAAGATTGGTTCGGATTAATCTTTGAATTTCATAAAAGTGACACCTTACGAAAACTAATCTATGTTCTTCTCATTTATGGAATTTATGCAGGAGCCATAGTTTTCTTGGAACTACACTACACCAATTTTAAAAGCACTATATCAATTCATTCTCTGTTGGGTTTTGTAATTGGATTGCTGTTGGTTTTTCGTACCAACACAGCCTATGATAGATGGTGGGAAGGCAGAAAGGTTTTAGGCGCCTTAGTCAACACAGCTAGAAATGTAGCGTTGAAATACCACACTTTTTCCAATGAATTAACATCATCTGAAAAAAAAGCATTTGCAGCACTCATATCAAACTATGTGTTTTCAATGAAAAACCATTTAAGAGACAAGGTCATAGTAGAAGAAATGTCATTCAATGAAAAAATGAATGAAAAAGAATACATCCAAACTAACCACAAACCCAATTTAGTGGCAGGTAAACTGTATGAATGTGTCAAACATCTTTATGATGAAAAGCAAATTTCTGGAGAAGTGTACATAACCATTGACCAACAATTGAAAGAGTTTACCGATATAGTTGGAAAGTGTGAACGAATTAAAAAGACCCCTATTCCAAAATCATATAATATATTTCTCAAAAAATTTATTTTTATTTACACCTTTACGCTCCCCTTAGGTTTAGCAACCACTTTTTTCTACTGGGCGATCCCCATTAGCATGTTTGTGCTCTACATTTTAGCTAGTTTAGAATTGCTTGCGGAAGAAATTGAAAATCCCTTTGGAGAGGACTCTAATGATTTACCCGTTGATGACATTTGCGACACAATAAAGAGTAATGTAGAAGAAATTTTAATTGAGGGTAGATAAGTATATATGGGCAGTAAGGCTATTTAAAACAAGATCGCAAGCTTCTAAAGCCTGTAATGGTGAAAAAGTCCTCATTAACGGAGAGTTTGTAAAAGCAAGTAAGGTGTTAAAAGACAACGATGTTATCTCCATCAAATCAACCCCTATTTGGAGAACATATACCGTAATTGATTACCCGAAATCAAGAGTTGGTCCAAAATTAGTTAACGAATTTGTTAAAGAAACCACTTCCATATCTGAGCTGGAAAAGTTAAAACAATATGAGTTGATGAATCGACAAAATAAAAGTTTAGGTATAAAAGGGAGACCCACTAAAAAAGACAGGCGAAATTTAGGAAAATGGTTTGATTAAGAATTTAGTCTAATAAATATTTTTCTTTTTACTTCTGAATTTATCATGTGGTAATTTTTATTACAGTTTTAACTTATAAATTTCGCTCATCATTTAATTAGTTAAATCTTATCACATGAAAAACATATTCTTTTTTCTACTTTATTTTGGAGTACTTAGTATTTCGGCTCAAACTTCAAATATCCAAATCACTTCCGAGAACCAAGAACCATTTAACCTATTTATCAATGGTCAACAAGTTTCAAATATGGCCAATAATGTACATGATGTTTCAGGAATGAATCAGGGTGTTAATTATGAAATTGTTATTGACTATGTTATGCCTAATACGGCAGATATTAAAACTTCTCTAAATATTATGAGAAACAATGAGTCAGGGATACTTTTATATTTAGTACCAAAATTTAATCAAGGTTCTCTCATTTATAAAGGAGTAAAAAAAGAAGATGGCCAAATTTCAATGGATGCAAACATTTCAATTAATATGAACATGAATGAAAATGGCTTTAATGTATCTATGGGAATGGATGAAAATTCAAATACCAATATATCCTCATCTAATTCTACGTCAACCAACTCAGGGACTGTTTCTCAAGCACATTCAAATACGTACAATTCATCACAGGCTAGTGCAAACACATACAATCCGCCTCCTTCAAATCAAAACATGCAGCAAACCAATCAACCTACTGTAGTTTATGTACAAGGATATAATGGGAGAATTGGCTGTTCAAACCCAGTAAATAAGGAAAGATTTGATAGTATGATGGAAAGTGTAGAAGACGCTTCTTTTGCAGAAGATAAAGTAAGAGTTGCTAAGCGAATTCTCAAAACCAACTGCCTCACTATTGATAATTTAGTCATGATATTAGAAGAAATCTCTTTTGATGAAGATCAGCTTGAATTAGCAAAGTTTGCTTACGACCACGTGTACGACCTTGAAAACTATTACAAAGTTTATGATGTATTTTCATTCAGCAAATCTGGAGAAGAGTTGGAGGAATACATAGAAAACAGATAATGGTATAGCTTTAAATATACAATTTGTTTACTGTATTATAATTGATAGGTATTTCTAATTACGAATTAGAATTTCAAATATAATTCTTTCAACAAGACACTTAAAAAACCTTAAAAAGTGTCATTCAAACCAATTTTACAATAGATTTACTATTGTGAGTTCTAGATCAAATACTTATTCAGGTTTCGTTTTCGAACCCTATAAAGCTGAAGATCAATCCCCATTTGATAAACTATTTGAAATTTTCAAAGAGCTCATCACTTTTACTTCAGGAGATTTTGATGAAACCATCAATTGGATGAGAGAATTAGATAAGGAATACAACCTAACAAATGAGGATTATACCATTGATGATTTCGTGGAGGATTTAAAGAAAAAAGGATATATCAAACAAAAAATTGATCCAAAAGGAACAACTGAAACTATGCTTTCGGCCAAAACAGAACAGGCACTTAGAAAAAAAGCACTGAACCAAATATTTGGTAAAATTAAAAAAACGGGGAAGGGAAATCACAAAACTAAAAAACAGGGACTTGGCGATGAACCATCTGGTGAACTAAGAAACTATACTTTTGGAGACGCTCTTGACAAAATCTCTATCACAGAATCCATTAAGAATGCTCAACTCAATAATGGAATTGACCATTTTCAGCTTTTTGAAAAAGATTTAGTTGTAGAAGAGTCGTTCCATAAAAGTCAAATGAGTACCGTTTTAATGGTGGATATTAGCCATAGTATGGTTTTATATGGTGAGGATCGAATAACTCCTGCCAAAAAAGTGGCGATGGCGCTAACAGAATTCATCAAAACAAGATATCCCAAAGACAGTATTGAAGTAATTGTTTTTGGAAATGATGCGTGGCCTATCAAAATAAAAGACCTCCCCTACCTTAGAGTAGGTCCTTATCATACGAATACAGTAGCTGGATTAGGCTTAGCCATGGATTTGCTTCGAAGGAAAAGAAACTCCAATAAACAGATCTTTATGATTACCGACGGGAAACCAAGTTGCGTAAACATGAAAGACGGTACGTATTACAAAAATAGCAATGGGCTTGATCCGTTCATTACCAATCAATGCTATGCGATGGCTCAACAGGCAAGAAGGTTACACATCCCCATCACCACCTTTATGATTGCGAAAGATCCTTTCTTGATGGAATTTATCCAAAAATTTACAGAGGCTAATAAAGGAAAAGCGTTCTATACCGGCTTGCAAAATCTCGGAGAAATGATTTTTGAAGATTACGAGTCAAACCGAAAAAAAAGAATAAACTAACATGAATATCCAATCCATTACTACACTTAAGGAATTAAAATCAAGTGGATACACCAGTAAATCCATTAAGGATGAATTAAGAGACAACTTGATTCAAAATTTAAAAAACAATGTTAATGTATTTGAGGGTATTCACGGTTATGAAAACTCAGTGATTCCTGAAATTGAGCGTGCTATTCTCTCGAGACATAACATCAATTTATTGGGGCTAAGGGGCCAAGCCAAAACGAGAATTGCTCGCCAAATGACTTTATTGCTAGATGAATACATCCCTTATGTAAGTGGGTCTGATGTTTTTGACGATCCCTTTAATCCAATCTCAGATTATGCCCAGAAAACGTTAGCCGAAAAAGGGGATTCCACACCTATATCATGGTTGAATAGAAATGACCGATTTGCTGAAAAGTTAGCCACACCTGATGTAACAGTTGCAGATTTAATTGGAGACGTAGACCCGATAAAAGCGGCTAATTTGAAGCTGAGTTACTCCGATCAAGAGGTTATTCATTATGGAATGATTCCGAGAGCAAATCGATGCATATTTGTTATTAATGAATTACCCGACTTGCAGGCAAGAATTCAGGTTACCCTTTTTAATATTTTGCAAGAGGGAGATATTCAAATTAGAGGTTTCAACGTACGATTTGAGCTAGACATGCTGTTCATCTTCACGGCTAATCCGGAGGATTATACCAATAGAGGATCTATTGTGACTCCGCTAAAAGATCGGATAGGGTCTCAAATTTTAACTCATTACCCTAAAAACATTGAAACTGCTAAAAAAATCACACTTCAGGAGGTGAAATCAACTACTCAACAAAAGCAACATATTCATGTTTCAAGTTTAGCACACGAAGTATTGGAACAAATAAGTTTTGAAGCCAGAAAAAGTGAGTTCATAGACGAAAAAAGTGGCGTCAGTGCAAGACTTAGTATTACTGCACTTGAAAATCTTTACAGTACAGCTGAACTTCGTTTAATTAAAAATGAGGGCGTCCAGACAAGCATACGAGTTTCAGATTTTATGGGAATAATTCCTTCTATTACAGGGAAGGTTGAATTATTATATGAAGGTGAACAAGAAGGTGCTTATGCTGTTGCGGAATTGCTAATAGGAGA
>JAYYEV010000002.1:0-89586 GCA_036159515.1 Bacteroidota bacterium
AAAAGGGGTTTAAGAAATTAATCGATGAGGGAACTTTTTGTAGAAATACACATTACAATTATGTGCCCACTTATACCGGTCCAGGTCATGCATCCATTTTTACGGGAACTACTCCAGCAGTACACGGAATAATTGGGAACAGTTGGTATTCTAGAGATAGTCTTAATCCCGTTTATTGTGCTGGAGATTGGAAAGCCCAAACCATATGCCTTTGTCAAAAACCACATGATAAATTAAATAAAGGTGATGGTAACATGTCCCCTAGAAATCTATTAACGACTACCCTTGGGGATCAACTGAAAATAGTGGATACTTCATCTAAAGTTTTTGGGGTTTCATTAAAAGACAGAGGTTCAATCCTGTCTGCTGGTTTTTCTGCCGATGGAGCGTATTGGATGAACTCAACAGGAAATTGGATTACAAGTGATTATTATCGTAATTCTATTCCCGATTGGTTAAAACAATTTGAAGAATTGAATTCAGTACCAAGCTACATGAATGGTTTTTGGACTGGTTCCACATTTAATATTAACCTCAAGGATAAATTAGACCAAAGAGGGCCTTCTGCTATTAAGTCCACACCAAAAGGGAACCAAATTTTATGGGATTTTTCTAAACAACTAATAGTTAAAGAATCACTTGGAACAGATGAGCATACTGATTTGTTGGTGGTGAGCTTTTCAGCTACCGATTATGTAGGTCATCAGTTTGGTCCAGATGCAGAACAGACCAAAGACACCTACATAAAATTGGACCAAACCATAGCAGATATGCTTTTGTTTTTTGATAAACGATTTGGAAAGAAAAACTATACCATTATGGTTACATCTGATCATGGTGCCGCCACTTCACCAGATGTACTTAAAAAATTAAAATTTAACGGAGGACGTTTTGATTCTAGAAAGTTATTGTTAGAGCTAAATCGTCACTTATTTGATGTTTTTGGACAAGATCAACTGGTGTCAAAAGCAATAAACATGCAATTTTATTTAAATTTTGATATTATAAATTCTGCAGGGATAGAACTTGATCTTCTTGTTCAAAAGATGAAACAATTTCTTGAAGCAAAGGAATATATAAAATTCGTTTACGATATGAGATCAAATTCTTTTCCTGTAAATGAAAATGAGGTTGAAATGATTAAAAATGGTTTTCACCCTAAACGATCAGGTGATGTATTTTATGTATTAAGCCCAGGATATATAGAGTGGAGTAGAGAAACAGGAACAACCCACGCATCACATTACAATTATGACACTCATGTCCCTTTAATTTTTTACGGTAATGGAGTGCAGAAAAATAAATTGATTGATAAACGGATTCACATTTCAGATATCGCACCTACTTTATCCATCATAATGAAAACATCTTTTCCAAACGGATGTACTGGCAATCCGATCAAAGGGGCAATTTTAAATAATTAGGGAAGTCTCAAAAATAACATGGTAAAATAAAGAGTCTCCATAACATTGGGGGGAGTATGTAGGCAAGGGAATGCCATTTGCTCAGGTGTGATATTTGTAATAAAAGATTACGTCATTGACATTTGTTACGAAATGATCGTTTCATAATCAATTCCTGAAACAAATACTATGGGCGAATTTGAAATTGTTTTTAGAGTTCAACCGAATCAATTCTTATATAAGGGCTCAGGTAATTAGGCTGGCATTCTATTCTGAAACTAATCCGTGGATTACCTTACGTTGACTTTTGGCTTTTTTACTGTCTTCAGCCTCTTTCTTTACTGTATTTTTCTCTAGCACTGGATCTGGAATAAAGGCACACAAATCTTCTGCTAATTGAGATATGTATATTTTTTCAATTTTGTTTAGATTATGAATATCAGCAGGCATTTCGGTTTCTGCTACACCAGCATCCACTTCTTTCCCTTTTTTATTTAGTACCGTGTAATGGACATTTAACTTTCGGTATGATTTATAGTAGTTGTCTTTTTTTCGGTAGGACTGGCCAATATGAAACTCATTCACAAAGATGAAATAGTTGGTCTGATAGTTAAGCTGTAAGTCAGATAATAAATTAGGATTATTTATAACTACGTTCATAAAGCGATCTGCATAATGATTTGATGTCTGAATTTCTCCATGATGAATAGTTCCCCTATCATATTTCTTCTTTTCTGAAGGTATTTCCGTCTGAATTTGATTTACAAACTTATTGAGTTTGTCTTTTATTAGTTCTTTTTTTGTGGGTTGAGCATCAACGGTGTCTTTTGACTTTACTAGGTCATATTTAAATCCAATGCTATTGTATATATAATTAAGCATTTTATTAGCGCTGTCTTGATGATGAGCTAAAGATATTGCAGGTGTTTTCTGACTTAAAGAAAGTAATATTTGTTCTGAAACACTTTTTTTAAGTGCCTCTTTCACTTCTACATATTTAATATTATTAGCTAAGGCAATTTCTTTATCGATTGATGAGGCATACATTTTTGATTCAAAGGGAACTATAAGTATTTTATTGTTTTTATCCTGTGTATAAATTTCAAATGGATCTGTGGTGTTTTCTTGTGCAAAACCAATGCACGAGAACATAATATAAAATACGATAAGGAATGGAAAGAAACCAGTATTAAACTTCATGCTGTAAAAGTAAATTCTATTGTATAGAAATACTTTTCCTAGTAAAACAGATTATACGCAAATCAATGTTTAAAAGTATCAACCAGATATCCAACGATAAATATCCATTCCATTTGCATATACCAGTAAGGCAAGCAATAAACTCATTCCTACAATTTGGGCTCTTGTAAGGAATTGATCACTTGGTGGTTTCCCCGATATCATTTCATAAATAAGGAACATCACATGGCCTCCATCAAGAGCTGGAATGGGGAGAATATTCATAAATGCTAAAATGATAGACAATAGAGCTGTCATACTCCAAAATCGCTTCCAATCCCAGTAAGGTGAAAATAACGCCCCGATAGTCCCAAAGCCTCCAATTTGTTTAGCGCCTTCTTTATTGAAGAGTAGCCCAAGCGATTTTACATAATTTCCTAATGTGGTAACTCCTTCTGAAACGCCTGTGGGTATAGACTCCATTAACCCATAATCTTTATGCTTATAGTCAAAATACAATAGCTGATTTTTAGCAAAATACCCAATGGTATGATCTTCGGCTACTTGTACTTTTACAGTTTCAGGATTTTCATTTCGAATAATTTGCAAATCAATTTCTTCTGATTCGTATCTTTCAATTTCTCTTTTAAAATCAAGGTAATAAGGAGTTGATTGCCCGTTAATCCCCACTATACTATCTCCTTTTTGAAGATTAGCCAGTTCTGCAAAACTGCCTTTCATTACAGAATCAACCACATTTGGAAATCGGATGTCGCTAAAAATACCAGGCACTTTTAATCTCAAAAGGTCTGTTACAATGGAATCATTTATGGTAAATGGAATGATTTGGTTTTCTCGTTTAATTTTTAACTCTCTTTCACCATCTATGAGGATTTTGCTAGATGCATCCCCAAATTCATTTATGGAATTTCCACCCACTTCAACAATTAAATCTCCATCCTGAAAACCATAGTCTGAAAACTTTGGATTACTTAGATGAGCACCGTATTTGACTGCTTCGTTTGGAACATAATCTTTTCCCCAAACAAACAAAATCATAATGTAAATTAAAAAACCAAGTAATAAATTCACGGTTACCCCACCCACCATAATGATTAATCTTTGCCATGCAGGTTTTGATCTAAATTCCCATGGTTTTGCCGGTTCTTTCATTTGTTCTTTATCCATGCTCTCATCAATCATCCCTGCTATTTTTACATAACCACCAAGAGGAATCCATCCTATACCATACTCGGTTTCTCCCTTCTTGAATTTGAATAAAGAGAAGCCAGCATCAAAAAATAAATAGAACTTTTCCACCTTAGTTTTAAAGTACTTAGCTGGCAGCATATGCCCCAACTCATGTAGTATGATTAAAATGGATAGGCTGAGAACAAATTGTGAAATTTGGATAAATAATTCCATACTTTTTTGAATTAGCCACCAAATATATATCAATTAATGATATATAACATGTTAAGAATTTATAATTGAATTTAAGGGAATAAAAAAGCCCCACGAGGGGGCTTTTTTAAAATGAATTAAATATTGAAATTATTTAAGGACAATTTTTTCTGTATGTGTATTATATGTATCCTTAATTTCAGAAAGATAAATTCCTTTAGGAAGTTCTCTCAAATCTATCGTGTAAGTAAATAAATTCGGGTTGTATCTTTTCACTAAATTTCCAATATTATCATAAATTGAAATTTCTTCAATATTTGCAGTAGAACTAACTGAAATGAAATCAGAGGTTGGATTTGGATATACCTTGTAACTTATATCATTTGTATTAATTCCTACAGAATTTCCAGGTAACATTAACGTATTTACCACTCTAGGACAAAAGAAGTTAATTGTAGAGTCAATGTAAGCATTTGCTTTAGTCATACTCATGTCTGGGTTAGTCTGTAAACTGTTTAAGTATGCATCTGTTCCTACACTTGGTGGTAAACCTTGAAGTGTTGCTATTAGGACAGTCGTGGCTGAATCAAAGAAATCCCAAGGTGCTCCTTCACCAGGATTTCCAGTATTAAATGGAAATAGGTTATCAACTGATTGAGTAATGGTGTCACCACTAAAATCAACTGTACCAATTAACCTATCTGAAGCCGCTTTTGCAGCAACAGTGTAAGGATCATATAAATTTGGTATATCGTTGTTATTTCCTAACATATTAGCTTTAGCTACCACATCATGAGACCCGCTAATGCTGCTTACTATATTTACACCAGAAACAGATAAGTCACCGGTTTTAAATCTTGCTACTGCATCCAGATTTCCATGAACTGCTGCTATGGGCTTATCACCTTCTTCTAACCAGCTGATATCTCCAATAGCTCCTCCCATGTTTAGAATCATATCGTGTTCACTAGAGTATCCTTTATGGTTTTCCATGTTTAGCTGTGGCAAACCGCCATACCCAAACCAGTCACCATACACTGCAGTATCAATTAATGGCATAGCTGTTACAGCATCTAGAAACTTAGGGAGTTGAAGCTCTGATAATTTATCTACAGAATTTAAACAGGTAGCTATCCAACCTCCTGTACCTTGTCCGCAAATGATAATTTTTGAAGTATCAATTCCATAGGTATTACCATTTTCGTAATCCATTCTGAAATATCGAATAGCAGCTTTTACGTCTTGTATTCCTCTGTAAGCAGCTCTCATTAAGCTTGCTGCTCTTTCAGGCTCGGTAGGTAAAAACGGATTCCAACCTAATCGATATTCAGTATTTGCGACTACATACCCTCTTGCAGCAAACTGATTGCACATGACTTGAGTGGCATAGTCAATATTTCTATTTCCGGTTGCATTGCCATTTCTAATGATTGGAGCAAAAGTTCCGGTATGTAAATAAATGATGAGCGGCCTCTCAGCTACGGTATCTCCGGCAGGCTCAAAAAGATCAAATTCAAGAGCAGGCATTGTAAAATAAATGGGTGTTCCTGTAGCGGAGTCTACTCCAACTGGAATAGTCATTCCCGTTGGAATGGGCAGGGTATCATTTAACATAACTGAGAAATTGACACCATATGTAATATTATTCGTGGTATCAACAGTAAAAAGTGGATCTAAATATCTTGTCTGGGCAATGGTCGTTGCGGAATAAATTACAGATAAAACAAATAGAAAACCAATAGTAATTTTTTTCATAAGGTTAATTTTTCGTGAAATTTAAATGTCTAATTTACGTAAATTAAATAAAATTAGTTTCAGAACGAATTATAAAGTTCATTAATCTTTAAAATCAAATAATAAAGAAATGTAAGCCATCCTACCAATAAATGGCCCCCCATAGACCTGAAGGACACGGTTATTTAAAATATTTGAGGCTCCAATTTTAATGGCTAAGTTTTGTTTTTTCATGTTCTTTGTCATCTGGAAATCTAAAAGGCCATAAGTAGGTACCTCTCCTGTGAATTGAGGTGACCCTTCAAACAAAAATCCTTGAACCCACTTGTAATTAAAATTAAACCCGATATCTTTTAATAGTGGTTTTTCGTTCAACTCAATGTCAATATCCTTACCCGATAGTCCAATATTAAATTTAAATTCTGGAGTATTATAAGCAGGAATAATAGGATCATCAACTTGTTTATTTAATTTATTCCAAGAAAAGTTCCCATTAAATGTATACTTGTTGTCTAAGTAGTAATTTACTCCTAATGATAATCCTTGTGTGGTAATTATTTTTGTGGAGTTGGTAGCGACTCGATATACATCAAGTATTTCCCAACTCTGTAGGTCATAGAAAAATTCTGCTCCAGTAACAAAACCTATAAAATTTTGATACCAATTATAATAATAATTTGCATCAACATAGAACTTATTTTCAAATACGCCTCTGTATCCAAATTCTATACACTTCACTTCTTCTGGTCTAATAGGTGCAACATCAAAGCGGACTAAAGAATCTATATTTCTACCCGATGTTGCATAAGCCCATATGGATTCTAAAGTATACAGGTTTTGATACCCATCTTTGTTTCCAACAAGTTTAGCTCGCCCCACATTGTAGTACATATATTGGTTTAGTAAAGTGGGATTTCGTATTGCCGAAGTAAAGGTAGATCTTATGGTGTGGTTTTCATTTATATTGTAAATTCCAGAGAGGGCTTGAGTGGGTATCAAACTAAAATTTTGATTTTTATCCAGCCTTAGAGACCCTTTGATAATAAGTTGATCTCTTAAAAAACTTTTTTCTACGCCTATGTATCCTCCCACTTCCCAATTTGTTATAGTTACACCATTGGTGTCGCTAAATAATGAGCCTTCTGATTTTGGAGTATAGAGTCTAAAATTGGATCCTAAAGTCCATTTTGCAAATTCACTATCAAAAATCTTCTCTCCATGGCCGTGATAAAGTGCAGATTTATCTACTATTTTTGAACCTCCATCTAATACCGAAGCCGTAGATGTGATTTTGTTTAGTAGTGAATCAAATCTCTCTGTGCCGACTTCAAAGCTGGGTAAAACCCCCATATTGGGGTGACTACCATTAGCATAACTGGTCGTTTCTAGGTGCCAACTGTTTAAAGAATCAATTGGAATATTATCAATAACATTGAAAATATTTGCAAAGTTAACAGGGTAAGCTACTCCATTTATAAAAGCAGGTTCCCAATTTACGGACGGATCTAATGCTTCAACTTTTGGAGAAATATTATCTCTCCAATAGGTTTTATATAATTCATGGAAGTCAACATCTGATGCTGCAGCATTTTGAAGTTGAAATGCGGTTAAAACCGCATCATAACTATCCCCAGCATTTTCATGAGTAGCATAAAGCCTAATAAAAAAATCATTGTCCTTTTTAAGTTCTATTTTGTTTTGAAAAAATCTAATGTTTTTTAAACTAAATCGATTGTCCCCTTGATAAACGGTAGTTCCAGTAGAAAAATTAGATGAGGAAAAAAGTTGCATAGAATTATCAAACAAATAATGCATTCCAAAACTTGTTTTCAAATTTTCAGTGTTATAATCTACCAAATCTTGCTCCCAATACCCTTTCCTATGCCATCTTTCAAGACCGGGATAGGCCATTATACTTGCCGTATCAGCTTCTCCATCTAAACCATATATCATTTGATTTAATGTCGGATTGAGATTTTCATCTCCGTATCTATTGATAGCATCATAACCTCCTGGGTTATTTTCGTTAGTCTCAAGGTCAGCTACACTAGCTCGGTTATCGGCTACCCAATCATCCGCGTTCATGTAAAACACATTAAATTTGAATGCAAATCGATCTTTCCCCTCTTTATTTTTGATCACTTTAGCATATCTTACGGCATATTCATTGAGAAATCTTTCTCCCAATTTCACGCTTGACGAAAATCCAGGAAATAAGAAGGGATCTTTGGTTTCCATGCTAATAACTCCATTAAAGGCATTTGGCCCATAAAATGCGGAGCTAGCTCCTGAGATGATTTCCACTTTCATAAGGTCTAGCTCTGAGGCACCTAAGAAATTTCCTAATGCAAAATTTAATCCTGGAGATGCATTATCTACCCCGTCTATAATTTGTAATGTTCTGACAGGCGAGGTACTATTGAACCCTCTAGTGTTAATGACTCTGAAACCTAAACTTGCTGAAGTCAAATCCACTCCTTTCATGTGGCTTAATCCTTCATAAAAATTGGTAGCTGAAGTTTCTTTTATGTCATTAATATTCATAGCTTCAATACTCAATGGCGATTCTTTAAGTTTTTCACTAATTCCACCCAAGACTTCTATGGCATCCAATTGGAGGTCTAAACTTTGAAGGGAAACTTTAATAAAATTTTGATTGGTTATAGTTAAATTTTTAGCGCTATAACCTATGTAGGATACTTCTACTTCAAAGGGGGGGTTAATATTGGTTTGCAATTTGAATTCTCCGTTAAAATCTGAAACGGTTCCATATTTAGAATTTAAAATTTTGACTGATGCACCAATTAATTCTTCTCCTGTTTCTTCATCTGTAATTTTCCCATTAATTAGCGTTTGAGAAATAAACAATGGCACTACGCCAAAGAGAAAAAATAGAAACGAAAAATACCTGTAGAAACGAGTCATGTCGTTAGTTTGTTTTTCTTAAAATTAAAAAAATGTGATCAATTAGGATGTGGAACTCAAAAGTTTTTGCGTGTGTTTGTCTTTTGGATTTGAAGTATATCCTCTTTCAATCGAAAATTATGTAAAGCTTTTGTAGATGATTAAGAATTGTAATGTTTTTAAACTTACTTAAAACAATTACATTTGAAAAAAAAATATGTTAAAAGTAGTCATAGAAAAAGCGCTTAATAAACAAATTGAGCTAGAGGCGTCTTCTTCTCAGTTTTACTTGTCGATGGCTTCATGGGCGGAGGCTCAAGGTTTAAGTGGAACATCATCATTTCTTTACAAGCACAGTGATGAGGAAAGATTGCACATGCTAAAACTAGTCAAATTCATTAACGAAAGAGGAGGGTCTGCTGTCATTCCAGCCCTCATCAAGCCACCAACTACATTTCAATCATTAAGTAACGTTTTTGAATCACTACTAGAGCATGAGCTTAATGTTACAGAAAGCATTAATAATATTGTAGGTTTATGTTTAGAAGAAAAAGATTTTACTACCCATAATTTTATGCAATGGTATGTCTCAGAACAGTTAGAAGAAGAGGCTCTGGCAAGAACAATTCTGGATAAGCTGAATATGATAGGTGACGATAAGGCAGGCTTGTATCTTTTTGACAGAGACCTCAATGAGATTGATCCTATTGAAAATGAAATATAAGACATGCGTTTTAATGCATTAATATTCATATCAATTTTTTGTGGCCTTTTATTTTTTTCAAATGATTATGTTGCTCAATATCGTGACCCCTTTACAGTAAAATCTAAAAGATCAAACATCAAGAAAAGAAATAAAAAGGGCTTGACCTCAAGCCTAAAAACAAATCCAAAAAAATTAAGAGACCCTTTTAGAAACATACACGATCCAAAAGGTTTGGTTGGATTAGGAAATGACCCTTTTAATTCAGATGGCAATATGAGATCAAAACCTTCTGGTGTAGATTCCGACAGTTTTAATTACAGACAGCGAAAACGAGCCATCAAGGAAAAATATAACAAAGACTACGTGAAGAAAAAGGCTATGAAGAGCCGTAAAAAGCAATACAAGCTTAAAATGAAGTACGGCTGAAAGGCATGGTATTTGATTTGTTTGTTACTTTTGTTTGAAGACACATAATTTGAAATTTTTAATAAACATATCTCTGATCCTTATCTTTTGTGGGAGTTCAAACTTATTATGTGCTCAATCTCCAATATCTCAAGATGCTCAAGCAGCAAGAATTAAAATGAAAGGCGTGTATATTTACCAATTTGCTAGAAGAGTATATTGGCCGGAAAAATACACTAAAGGTGATTTCAACATTGGAATTTATGGAAATAAAGATATATTCGATCAATTGAGCTCTTCCTACACTGATAAACTTGTTGGTAGTCAGGCTATTAAGTTTAAATTTTTTAACAATCCAAGTGAAATAGAAGATTGTCATTTACTCTACGTAATTAATGAAAATAAAGACATAATTTCTGCTATAAATAAGTCTATAGCTAAACAAACCGTGTTAGTATCAGAAGTTAATGATTTGGTTTCTTCGGGTTCAATGTTTAATTTTATATATGTACAAAGCAGATTAAAATATCAGATAAATAAAACAAAAGCCGAAAAAAGTGGTTTTAAAATAGATCAAACACTTACAAAATTAGCGTACTCAACAATATGATTTTGAATAGAAGAATATGGTGTTTATTGTTTGTATTTGTCACAGCAAATTCAATTTCAGCACAAAATTATTGTCCTGAAAAAAAGCTGTTATTGGAAAAGTATCAAGCTGGAGACTACATTAAGGCAAAAGCTTACATTGATACTGTTATGTTGAGATGTCCAGATCAAAAAACCAATGCATATTTTTGGCATATCTCTGCTTTCATTAATTTCAATATTTTTCAAAAGGTAGATCAAAAATCACCCCTTTCTAAAGCAAGAAAAGAAGCCGTTTCATCTGTACTTAAATCCATGGAGTTGGATAAAGACAATCAATATTTGGAGCATAACAAGCAAATTTTGAATGTATTAGCTAATGGGTATTACAATCACTATGTGAGTTTTTTAGATACGAACAATTATGTAAAGGCAGTTGATTTTTACCAGGAATTCAAAGCGCTAAAAAAACTAACAGATCAGTCTATGGACTTCAATCAATATGAAATCCAACATTGTATCATGTTAGCTCAAATTTACAAGCAACTTTATCATAATGATGAAAATGCTATCCATTATATCCAGAAGGCAATAGATAGTTACCAATGCGTTCTTTCTATAGATGAAAATAATTACAGTGCCAATAAGAACTTAGGTATACTATATCACAATTTAGGTGTGGAAACCATTATGAAAGAACTTCCAGTTGATGCTGATTTAGAGGTAGTGATTGTAATGGAAGAAAAAGCAGTTAACTATTTTACGAAATCCCTGCCTTATTTAAAAAAGGTTTACAAAATGGAGCCAACGGATGAAGCTATAGTTCACGGGATAGCTGCAGTTTATTATAGCTTAAATGATACAGAACAGCATATCAAATATTACAATCTTTATAGAGATTTAAAAAACTCTAATTCTAATAACGACTAGCATTGAGGTTTTCTGTAGGAAAAAAAATAGGTGGAGGTTTCGGTGTTGTAGTATTACTTTTATTAGTTGTATTTATTTACACATTTGCGGTTGTCAATGATGCTATCAAGTCAAACGATAAATTTTTAAATGTAGATCAACCCTCACTTTTTGCCATTAATAAATTAAAAGATGATTTAGCTACTACACATTCTCATATGCAAAAGTGGGCAAATGACGAGTCAGCTAAGCAACCTGATTGGCCATTTAAATTAGATGCGGCTTTATTATTAGACTCTGTTCTATTTAGTGATTACAGCTCTATACTGAAATTATCTGAAAGCTGGTTAGAAAATGATACAGGAAAAGTAAAGATTATTTTAATTAAGCAAAACCTTGATTTGCTGATTTCAGATTATAATGAAAACATTAGATATATCTTGAGTAGCATAGAAAGTTATGACATGTTTTTCATAGCACAAACACAATTTGAAACCAGTACAAATGAAAGTTTTAATGAATTGTACGATGAAATCAGTACGTTAGCTCAAAACAGAGGAAAGATCGCAAAGCTGCAACAACAACAAACCAATCAAAGTTTCTCTCAGCTTATCAACAGCATTATTTTTATTGGAATCGTCCTGGTAATAGGTACTATTTTTATCGCCTTCCTTACTACACTTAGTATAACAAAACCGGTCCAAAGATTAAAAACCATTCTATTGGCTTTAGGCAAAGGAGTATTCCCTAATTACATGAATGTTAAAGTAGGGAATGATGAAATTGGTGAAATGTCAGAGGCTATGATAAATCTTGTAGACGGATTAAAGAAAACTGCTGAATTTGCTCATGAGGTAGGGCAGAGTAATTTTAGTTATTCTTATGAACCTTTAAGTGATGAAGATGTTTTAGGGCATGCATTACTTAAGATGAAAGATGAATTAGCAGAAACAGAGCGAATCTTAGAACAAAAAGTAAAAGAAAGGACAGAAGAAGTAGTTAAGCAAAAGGATGAAATTGATTCTCAGAGAGCAAAGTTAGAGGAGCTGTATAATGATGTAACTGACAGCATTAGATATGCGAAAAGATTACAAAACTCCATCCTTCCTCCAGAAGTTGTGATAAAGAAATATTTTCCTTCTTCTTTTGTGTTGTTCAAGCCAAAGGATATTGTTTCAGGTGATTTTTACTGGGTTAGTAAGTCTAAAAATGAATGCATGTTTGCGGCGGTAGATTGTACTGGCCATGGGGTTCCTGGAGCATTTATGAGTCTTGTTGGAGCTAATGGATTAAATAGTGCTGTAAGTGAACATAAGTTAATAGACCCTGGTCTAATTTTAGATGATCTTAACAATTATGCCAACCTGGCATTAAATAAACATAATGATGAAAATGCGGTAAGAGATGGCATGGATATTACCCTATGCTCATTAAATAAAAAAACCATGAAATTAAAATTTGCGGGGGCTTATAATCCTGTTTATCTTATTAGAGATGGTGAACTAGAAATAATAAAAACAGATAAATTTGCAATTGGTTCTTTTACAGCAGGTGAAAATCATTATAATACCCATGAACTTGATATAAAGAAAGGAGATAAAATATATATATTTTCAGATGGATATGCAGATCAATTTGGAGGTCCTAGAGGTAAGAAATTCATGTATAGACAATTTAAAGAAACATTATTAAGCACAGTCAATGAGTCTATGGAAAGTCAAAAACAACTATTAGATCAAAAAATTGAAGCATGGAAAGGTACTCACAGTCAAGTTGATGACATTGTGATTTTTGGGGTTGAGGTGGACTAATGTTTCTATTATGTTTATCATTCGATTTTACAGTATTCTTTTTTACATTTTCTTACTTTCTTTTTTTCAGGGCCAAGTAGATAATTTAAGATTTCAACGGTTAACATTAAAAGAAGGACTATCCCAAAGTTCCATAAATGCCATAATTCAAGATCATTATGGTTTCATATGGCTGGGGACTCAAGATGGATTGAATCGTTTTGATGGAATAAATGTTACACATTACAAACATCAAATAAAAAATAAAGCTACTCTTTCAAACTCCTATGTGACTTCCATACTTGAGTCAAAAGATCATATTTTATGGGTTTCTACACTTAATGGTGGGCTTAATTACAAGCATACTTTAGATCAGCAGTTTAATCGGATTAAAAAGAAAGAATTATTGGGCAATTTAAATATTGTGGATTTACACGAGTTTGGAAAAAACTTTATTTGGATGGCAACAGAACAATCGGGTTTATTGAGATACCGTTTAGAAGATGATAGCCTTCAACTTTATGGTCCTTCAAAAGGAATTACCACTACTTCATGGGTAAAAGTAATCACATTTAAAAATCAGTTAGTTGCGGTATCAAAAGGGGAGGGAATATTTTTATACAATGATGAAACAGATATTTTTAGTCCTGTTGAAAAATGGAACAAGTCCCTAGTAGACAACTCCATAAATGATATTTATAATTATAATGACTCTATATTATTTGTAGCTACAAATAAAGGCGTATTCAATTATGATGATTTTGAAAATGCCATCACAAACAAGATGTTAACGGATAAAATCATTTCTTCTATTTTCTGTGAGGATTCACACCAAATATGGGCTGGTACAAGGGGTGAAGGCCTCTTTGGAGTTTCTTCAACAAGTGAAAATGATGTAGTAATTAAGAATTATAGAAATAATACTTTTGATTTAAATTCAATTTCAAGTGATATGATCTTTGATATTTTCCAAGATTTTTCTGGAAATATTTGGATTACCACGGAAGAAGGAGTGTCTTATTTTGATCCTTTAAAGCAAAATTTTTCTCTAGTAACAAACAATATAGGTGGAAAGCAAAAGCTAGACGATAAAAATATCTGGACTATTTATGAAGAGAATGACAGCATAGTATGGGTCGGAACTAGAAAAGGGCTCTCTAAAATTAATTTACTTAGTAAAATCACTTTAAATTATCCTTTTTATTCTGAAAACAGGTTTTTAGCCGCAAATAATGACATCTGGGACATTTACGTTGACGAATATCAACAATTTTGGGTGGGGACAAATTCTGGGATTTACACGTTTCATCCTAACTCAAATGATCATTTTTTTAAAAAATTCTCTCCTCATCTTGAAGAATTGAATCAACCAATATTTGACATTAATTTTAGAAATAAAGACGAATTATGGGCAGCAACAAAAAATGGATTATATGCGTTTGACTTAAAGAAAAAAACTTCTTTATTATTTAGTCCTGATACATTTTCAGATACATTATTTCCAGATCATCCATGCAGAAGAATCATTTTTTCCTCCAAAAATGACATTTGGCTAGGTTTTGATGGAGGTGGCCTTTGCAAACTAAGTCAAACAGGAGAAAATTTAAGCACTAGTAATTTTCAATTTATTCAGTACAAGGCCAATGAAGAAGCAGAAAATTCCATTAGTAATAACACAGTTTTATCCATATGTGAAGGAGATGAAAACACACTTTGGGTAGGTACTTTCGGAGGTGGACTTAATAAACTAAATCTCCAAACCAACACGTTTGAGATTTTTTCAGAATCAGAGGGTTTATCTAATAATAATATTTACGGAATTATTAAAGATGCAAATGGTCATCTGTGGATAAGCACAAACTTTGGAATATCAGAATTCATTACTGAGGAAAATTTATTTAGAAATTATAATGAGGGGAATGGACTTCAGAGTAATGAGTTTAATAACAACTCATTTTGTCAGAGTATGAGTGGTAGAATTTATTTTGGAGGGATAAATGGATTTAATTATTTCTCACCTAAAGAAATTATGTTCAATAAAACAGCGCCAAGAACGTTAATAACCGATATAAAATGGTTGAATGATGGGAAATTTGAAAATTTCCTAACTAATAAAAACCCATATGCTGTAGATACCATTTTACTTACTTTTTTTCAAAATGATTTAGCCTTTACATTTTCGAGTTTACATTTTTCTGATGCAAAAAGTAATGAGTTTAAGATTCATTTAAGTGGTATGTATGATGCTCCTCTTAATATGAAGAACACCAATACCATAAATTATTCCAATTTATCAGCAGGAGAGTATGTCTTTAAAGTTTGGTCATCAAATGTAGATGGAGTATGGTCTCAGCCCAGAGAAATTTTAATTATCGTTTCACCACCTTTTTGGTTTACTTGGGAGTTTTATGTAGCCCTTGGAGTGTTTTTATTACTCATAACTTGGTTTGTATATATTTTGAGGGTAAAATCGATTAAAAGACAGCAGAGAAGATTGGCTTTTTTGGTTGAAAGAAGAACAAAAACGATAACCAAACAAAAAAATCAAATTGAAATTCAAAATAAAAAAATAGAGCGTGAAAAAGAAAAAGCAGATGAGTTACTCTTAAATATTTTACCTCAAGAAACAGCCGATGAATTAAAAAACAAAGGAGTTGCTAAAACCAGACAATATCGTAAGGTAACCGTAATGTTTACCGACATAAAGGATTTTAGTAAAGTGGCTGAAACCATGGATCCAGATCGATTGGTTAAAAGTTTAGATAATCTTTTTAGGGAATTCGACAAGATTATTGAAAAATATGAAATAGAGAAAATAAAAACTATGGGGGATGCTTATATGGCTGTTGGAGGTGTCCCACTTAGAGATAAGGAAAACCCTATAAATTGTGTTTTAGCAGCCTTAGAGATTCAACGATTTATGGAGCGGTTAAAGCAAGAATCTATTGAAAGAGGTGAAGGATTTTGGGAGCTTAGGATTGGCATTCACACTGGTGATGTTATCGCAGGAGTAATTGGGTCTAAAAGAATTGCATATGATGTCTGGGGAAGTACTGTGAATATTGCCCAGCGGATAGAAACCAGTGGTGAAACATGGAAAGTAAACATATCAGAATCCACCTATGAGCAGATTTTTCCATATTTCCAATGTACAGATAGAGGAAAAATTCCAACTAAAAATACAGGTGATATTTCAATGTATTTTGTTGAAGGAATAAAGTCACACCTTTCTGTAAAGTCTGAAGGAATTATCCCTAATAAGAAGTTTAGAGAATACGTAGACTTGCACTTGTACAGCAGTATTAACTACCGAAAAGCAGAGAGACACATTATGAAAGTCTTAAAAGATGGTCTGCCGGATAACCTTCATTATCATGGGATTCATCACACATATGATGTGGTGAAAGCGGTAGAACGAATTGCGATTATGGAGGGTGTTATGGATGAAGATATTTTTGTTTTAAAGTCTGCCGCGACATATCACGATGCTGGCTTTGTCGAAAAGTATGATAAAAATGAACCCATCGGCGCGAGATTAGCCGAGGAAATATTACCTAAATATGGTTATACAGATCATCAAATAGAACAAGTTAAGGAACTCATTTACGCCACCATAATTCCTCATAAACCAAAAAATAAATTAGAACAAATCATTTGCGATGCGGATTTAGATTATTTAGGTAGAGATGATTTTTTTAAAATTTCTGAAACACTCAGAAGAGAATTAAGAGATCACGGAAAAATAAATAGTGATCGACTTTGGGATGAAATTCAAGTGAAATTTTTAACCCAACATAAATATTTCACTAAATCAGCTAAGAAAATGAGGGATGCTAAAAAAGCAGAACACTTAGAGGCCATCAGAAAACGACTGCAGCTTAATCAATACAAAGATTGATGAGATGAATCTGAGTTCAATATTACTTTTCATTATTTTTTTTCTTTCGACCGGTCTAGTGGCTCAAAAAGAAATAATTGAGTATGAAGCTTTTTTTCTACATAATAAAAGTGAATTAACTGATTTAGAAAAGGATAAGTTTTTAGTATTCCACGATTCAATTTTAGCCAATTATTACATTTCTGATATGTTCATTGTGGGTTACACAAATGAAATTGGGATTTATGAACACAACCACCGCCTTTCTAAAAACAGAGCAAATTATATTCATCAGCTTATTCATAAAAAACATTTAAATATACCTACTGAGGTTGTAGGAAAGGGCGAAATAGCAACAACAAAAGAGGGGGATTATAAAAATCAAATAATCGAAAATAGGAAGGCTTTAATACAATATGTAACCTATAGAAACGTAGAATATACTGCTTCTATATCAGAATTTACAGCAGGAGAAAAAATGACTATTAAAAGCATTGGTTTTTATCCTGATTCACCTACTTATTTACCTGAGTCAGAACCTACTTTACTTAAATTGGTGGAAGATTTGTCCGAAAACAAGTCCTATTACGTTCAAATACAAGGACATATTTACGACCCAAATAATTATGAGAAGGATCGGTATTTTCCAGATATGAATCCAACTCTTTCAGAGGATAGAGCGAAAACCATTTATCATTTTTTAATTCAAAATGGGATTGATTCAAACCGATTGTCATATGTGGGTTATCAAGGAAAATTCCCTTTGAACAAAAACCCCCAAGATGATAGAAGAGTTGAAATAGAGGTGGTTAAAATTCAGCCGTAATAGTTCTTCGAAATTAAATATAAATTTATTTTTTGGTGTAATAGTGTCACTGTTATGTCATTTCATTTGACTTCCATTTAAACAGTATTAAAGCTAAAACTTAGTTGATTAGTTTTGTGCCACTTTGAAATACTTTAATTCAATATTTTTTGTTGTTATAGGCTATGTTTGTAGTGCACAATTACAGTCTATAAGCGGTGTAGTCACTAATTCTTTTTCTGAACAGCCAATAAGTGAAGTAAAGGTAGTATTGTTATTAAATGAAATAGCAGTTGATTCCACACACACTACTACAGTTGGAACGTATCATTTTGATAGCGTTATGATTGGCATTTATGATCTATCCTTTAGTCATCCAAAGTTTGAATCATTCATTTTGCCTGATGTTACCTTACTTAGTAGTAGAAAAAAGGAAGTTCATATCCATCTTGAAGAACATTACCATGAGTTAGAAGAATTTGTAGTTAAACCTAAAAAAGACAGGTCTATGCACAATAATGAAATGGCTACAAATAGCGTAAGAACAATATATGTTCAAGATATGTCAAAACTAGCAGGGAGCTTGGACGACCCAATAAGAGTTGCTGGAATGTTGCCGGGAGTCACTAGCGACGCTGCTTTTTCTGAGAATTTCATTTCTATAAGGGGAAATTCACCAAGAGGATTAAAGTATGTAGTGGAAGGTGTAGAATTAAATAATCCCACACACTTCGCTAGAATTGGTAGCTCTGGAGGTACGTTTACGATATTCAGCACTCAATTACTTGATAAAAGTGATTTTTACATTGGTGCTTTTCCTGCAGAATACAATAATGCGCTGAGTGGTATCTTAGATGTTAATTTTCGTAGAGGGAATAATGAACAAATAGAAACCAGTCTTAAAATTGGCACGCTTGGTATAGATTTTACTTCCGAGGGGCCAATTAATAAGGAAAGAGGAAGTAGTTTCTTAATTAATTACAGGTATTCTGTGGTGGGCTTAGCAAGACTTATTGGATACCCAACCCAGCCCACGTATCAAGATTTATCTTTTGTATTAGACTTTCCAAAAAATAAAGGGAGTTTTAAAGTTTTTGGAATAGCTGGAACAAGTGATAGAAAAAGAATTGCAGTTGATGATAGTACAACTTGGGAGGGTGATATTGATCGGTATAATTTATCTTTAAGAGGTGACATGGCCTCAATAGGTTTCTGCTATAAACATTTAATAAATGAGAAGACTAATTGGAAACTAACTGCATTAGGATCTTCCTACAGACAAGTAGACAATAGGAACTTTTTGCAATCAGACTATTCAGAAATAATTAGAAGTAAAAATGAATATACCAGCTCACCTTTTAGTGCGGCATTTAGTGTCAAACACCGATTTTCTAACCGATTAAGATTAAAATCGGGAATAAGTACGGAGTGGGCACTCCACGATTGGGAAGTGTTAAAACATAATGTTGATTTAAACCGACTGGACACTGCCGTATTTGGATTGGGGTCTTCATTGACAAACAAAGCTTTTTCTCAGTTTCAATTTTTTATCACAGAAAAGATTAAATTAAATGCAGGAATCGCTCTGTTATCCTACGATGTAAATAAAGAGTTGTCCATTGAACCCAGAATTGGAATCACAAAAGAAGTAAGAGATGGAATATTTTCAATAGCCCTTGGAAAACACAGTCAGGTAGAGCACTATGCTACGTATATTTACCAGGATGAAAATGCATTTAATCCTAATAAAAATCTTGATTTTGCTAAAGCTTATCATGCAATAGCGGGTTTTAAATCTACCTTATTTAAAAATCATTATTTTAATATTGAAGCCTACTACCAACACCTGTATGATGTGCCTGGAGAAGTAAATGGTACGTACAGCGTATTGAATATATCAGAATTAGAAGAAGTAAGACCGTTATCTAATATTGGAGAAGGTAAAAATTACGGTATTGATTTAAGCTTAGAACGGTATGCAAGCAAAGGATTGTACTACATGATTAATGCTAGCCTATATCAATCCCATTATAAAGATGGATATGGAGACTGGAGAAGTACAGAATTTGATCAACGATTTAACATTAAATTCCTTGCGGGCAAGGAGTATATTATCGGAGAAAAAAAGAAAAAAAGAAATTTTGTTGGATGGAATACAAACCTCGCCTATGTGGGGGGAAGACCTTATACACCAATAGACATAGCCTCATCGATGATGATGGAAGAAACCATATTGAATGAACCATTGGCATACTCACTAAGAGAAGATAATTTATTATTTCTAGACGTTACATTAACATATAAAATCAATAAAAAAGGTAAAACAGGTATTTGGTCTTTACAAATCAAAAACCTTTTTTCAAATGGTAACGCTATTTATAGAGAATATGACTCGGTACTAGATAAAGAAGTGACTATACCGAGTTCTAGTTTTTTCCCCAACCTAAGCTATAAAATTGAGTTTTAGTTAAACTTAAGTAACTACTTTCTAATTCAAATTAGTTAGGGGATATACTTTTTTTCTAATGAACCATCATCATATTTGAAAAACAAAATTTCATTGTGAACATCAGTGAAATTCACTTTTTGCCCTTGAATATTATACACTTCAATTAGTTTTTTGTTGGTGTTTTGAGTAGTCCCGTCAATAGATGTTGCTTGATTATTTAACATGATAGTACTAAAATTTCCATTTAAATCATAGATGACATGATATGGATTTATACAATACCAGTCGAGATTATTAGGTATTTCAAAAAAAGTTAGATTAACTAAAAGAATAGTGTCAACAATCATATTTGGACTGTAAGTGTCTATGGGTTGGTTACTATGCCATATACAGTTATTACATGTTGATGAAGTGTCAAAAAAGTTAGGATTGGAATAGATGTCGTAAGCTCTCCAACGAAAATGGACATTTGTGTTCGTAGAAATTTGCCCTGTATTAAACATGCTGTCTACGTTGCTACTAACTTGAAATCCATTATTTATAGTGGAATTTATATATAGATTTAAATTATCGCACGGAGCTCCAAGTTGTGCATTAAAAATAGACGGTACTGTTAATAAAAATAGATATAAAATATAATTTTTCATGATTGATTTTTTGTCAAATTATAGACAATCAATTACAACTCATTTACCATAAGTTAATTGCCCTTTTTTTTTAACATTTCTTATGAAATGTAATTAACAAAAAAAGCCTCCATTATTTGTGGAGGCTTTAAGCGCTTCTTCTTGGGCTCGAACCAAGGACCCTCTGATTAACAGTCAGATGCTCTAACCAACTGAGCTAAAGAAGCAAATTTTGGTTTGCAATATTACACCAAAGTTTGAATTTATGCAATACTCCTTACTTTTTTTGTTTCATCTTAATTTTTAGGGTAAACTTTTTAAGTTCCTTGCTAATGTTATATTTGCCTGAAATTAGAAAAAATGAATTTAGTTAGTGTGGGAACAGTAGCATTTGATGCAGTGGAAACTCCGTTTGGAAAAACAGACAAAATAATAGGGGGTGCGTGTACTTATATTTCGTTATCGGCTTCTTATTTCAATACAAATCCTAGATTAATTTCAGTTGTAGGTGAGGACTTTCCACAAGAAACCATAGACCTCTTTCATCAACGTGGTATCAGCACTGAAGGATTGCAAATAAAAAAGGGAGAAAAAACGTTCTTTTGGTCTGGAAAATACCATACTGATATGAACACAAGAGATACATTGGATACTCAACTAAATGTATTGGAAACATTTAATCCAGTAGTCCCCGATTCCTACCAAGACTGTGATATCCTCATGCTTGGAAACTTATTACCCGCTGTCCAATACCAAGTGCTAAAACAAATTAAAAACCGCCCTAAGTTAATTGTACTCGATACCATGAATTTTTGGATGGAAACAGCGCTAGAAGACTTAAAAAAAGTAATAAGTGAAATTGATGTTCTTACGATTAACGATGAAGAAGCTAGGCTTCTAACAGGAGAATATTCATTAAGGAAAGCTGCAAATCACATATTGAAAATGGGACCTCAATATTTAATAATTAAGAAAGGAGAACACGGAGCTTTATTATTTCACGAGGATAAAGTATTTTCTGCACCAGCTTTACCATTAGAAGAAGTATTTGATCCAACAGGTGCCGGGGACACTTTTGCTGGAGGTTTTGTTGGCTATTTATCGAAATGTAATGAAATAAACTGGGAGAATATGAAGTCAGCCATTATTGTAGGGTCTGCAATGGCTTCATTTACCGTTGAAAAATTCGGCATTGAGAGATTAGTTGAGGTAAAGGAAGAAGAAATAAAATCTAGAATAGAAGCGTTCAAAGAACTCACTTCATTTCAGGTATAAACAATTTACTTCATACAGTACTTTTTCAAAAAAATTGGAGCGTTGTTATAACCGTATTCGCCGGCTTTTTCTAAATCTTTGCACCCGCTTGTTTCTCCCATTTCTATTTTTAAGATCCCTCTCAGTGCATAAGCTTTATCATAGTCTTTCTTAATTAAAATCGCTTCATCACAGTCTGAAATAGCACCATTATAATCTTTTAACATGGTTTTGGAAGACGCTCTTTGTTTGTAAAACAACTCATTTTTAGGCTGTAAATTAATACTTGTACTAAAGTCATCAATCGCTCCTTTATAATCTTCGGCATTATGTTTTGCACATCCACGTTGAAAAAAGGCTTCTGCAAAATTGGGGTTTAACTCAATTGCTTTGGTGTATTTAGCAATAGCATCTTTATAATTTTGATGATTATAATGCTCAAGACCAGTAGTGTAGAAACCGATAGCACTGTTTTGTTCTTGCGCATAAAAAGCTGTAATAAAAATGGATAATAATAGAGAACAAAAAGGCTTCATAATTCACTACATCGATTAATAAATGTAAAAAAAACAAAAATTAAAGTCAATTTTAAATTCATTTTATTTAATAACCATAATTTAAAATAGAATAAATATGTAAGAAATAGTATCATTGCATTTACGCTAAAATCAAAATATGACCTCAGATATTTTATTGATCATAATGATAGGGTTAATTATATTTAACTTTTTATTTTCAACAGTACTTGATTTTTTAAATGACAGAAATTGGAATGACTCTATTCCAGAAAGTGTAAAAGATTTTTATTCGGAAGATGCATATGTAAAAGCTAAAAACTATGCAAAAGAAAAAGGTAGAATTGGTCTTATCTCAAGTCTTTTAAGTTTTTGTGTAACTATTCTCATGTTGTATCTGTATGGTTTTGGTTGGTTAAGCCATGAAATTTCAGTGCTATTCCCTGAGATGATTCATAGCGATTTTATTTTTCAATTTATTCATACAGGACTATTTTTTCTATTGTTATTTGTAGTTAGTGATATTATTTCGCTACCCTTTACATGCTATAACACTTTTGTCATAGAGGAAAAATACGGGTTTAATAAAACCACCGTTAACACATTTGTTTTAGATAAAATAAAGGGGTATTTATTAACTATAATTTTAGGAGGTGGAGTTTTAGCTGGGGTATTATATGTTTTCAATTTATTAAGCGAAGGATTTTGGTTATGGATATGGGCAGGACTTTCTGGGTTCATGTTGTTCATTAATATGTTTTATGCTGATTTGATTGTCCCCATATTCAATAAATTATCTCCTTTGGAAGAAGGCTCATTACGCAAGAAGATAGAGGCGTATGCAAGTAAGGTGGGATATTCTTTAAAAAACATTTATATCATTGATGGTTCAAAAAGATCAACAAAAGCAAATGCTTTTTTTAGTGGATTGGGACCAAGAAAAACAATCGCGCTTTATGACACGTTAATTGATAAACATGAGGAGGAGGAACTGGTGGCTGTACTAGCTCATGAAGTAGGACACTATAAGAAAAAGCACATTTTAACTTCTATGATATTAACCATTTTACAACTTGGGTTGATGTGCTTTTTGTTAGAGATTTGCATAAAAAACCCTTTAGTTACTCAAGCTATGGGGGGGGACGGAGTTATTTTTCATTTAGGGATTTTAGCTTTTAGCGTGCTTTTTAGTCCTGTAGGAACGATTATCGGTATGATAATGAATATGTTGAGTAGAAAAAACGAATATGAAGCTGATGATTATGCCAAGTCTACATATGATGGAAAAGCACTTCAGATGGCTTTAAAAAAATTATCTGTAGATAGTTTATCTAACTTGTATCCTCACCCTTGGTATGTATTCATGCATTACTCTCACCCGCCTCTACTAAAACGTCTAGAAGCACTCAATAAATAACAGTTTCTAGTACAATTTGGTAATGATCTGCCATATCCATTTTACTTCCTTTGTAAGATAAGGTTGGCCTTAGGATATATTGCTTAAAGGGTTTATGATGTTGATTTTCATTATAAAAAATAAAATCTATCCATGATCTTGTTCCTGTTTCGTTCCACGTATTGTATTCATCATAGGTGTAAGGTCGATCGTCATTAAGAGGAAAGCTCGTTAAGCCAAATTCATTTATCATTTTATTATAATCTTCGTGACTATTTGAAGTGTTAAAGTCACCTGCTAAATAAAGCGGTATACTATCATTTAGGTAAGGAGTTAGAATTTTATTTTTTATCATTTCATATTGTAAATATCTTGACTCTTGACTCCTTGAATCTAAGTGTGTGCCTGCAAGTAATAAGCTTTTATTTCCAATTTCAACCTGAACTAAAACACAAGATTTTTGAGCCGCCCTATCTGATTTTTTGGAAGTATTAAAAATTACATTTTTCAAAAATGTTATCGGATATTTAGAAAGAATCATGACACCGCTAGATAATTTCCATGTAAAACCTTCATTTAAGGGTAATTGTTGGTATGGATAATTTACAATAAGTCCCTTTGCCATTTCTTTCTGGATAGATTTATCAAATACTTCTTGTAAAACAATTATATCAAAATCAGCTGCATTTAGGTACTGAATAATTTTAGGAGCCCTAATATTTTGTTTTTTTCTAGTAAGCTTGGTAAAGGGTTGATATATTTTGGGTAGCAATTGTATATTCCACGAAGCAATGGTTAAGCTATCACTGCTGTGTTGACCAGACAATGATGTGGTGATAGCTAGTATGTAAATTATGATGGAAATCTTTTTATTGATCATCCGTTTCAGTAAGAAATTAAACTATTTATTATGAATAAAATTTAAACTGCAACATTAGCAATTATTTTATTAATGACGTGAAGAAAAGAATAAAAGAGGTTCAAACATTTTACAGTTGAGTAGATCATTTTTAAGTAACAATTCTCATATATTTTAATGATTTCCAAGACTTTAACAGGTGCAATACCTGCGTTTAGAGAAATGAAGCTTAAGCTATTTTAAAGTCCTTACATGGCACATCTTATTCCATAATTATTTTCCCGTATTTAATTTCTCTTAAATTGGAACTCACTTTGACAATATAAACGGAAGAGGTGTTTTTATTGAACTTAAAATAAAAAGGTTGAATATCTGATTTTAATACTTTTTCTTGATGTATTACTTTTCCACTTAAATCATAAACATTGATAGTAAGCTCGCTTCCGTTAAACGTGCTCAAATCTATATTACAATACCCATTAGATGATGGGTTAGGGAAAATAGATAAATTTTTATTTTTTTCAAGTTGTAGGTCACCTACATTTGTCATCCCACTTTGCATTAGAGAATCTAGATCTAAATTTTCATCTCCATTTTGATACAGTGTATACAGGTAATAAATTACAAACATTTCGTCTGTAGTGTTGAAACCAGCACAAATGGTTTGAGGTGGTGTATTGGGATTATGAGGATTTCCTAGTGTATTATCATAAGTTGCGGTTCCCACCACTTTAGTAGCTGGTGGAATTTTTAACATTTTAGGAAAGCTGTAGGATCCTTGCCATTCAAAATCCCAATCTGGAACATGAATCAATTTAGCGGTGTCATTGTTGGGTAGCACTGCATAGGTACTTATTGATTTTCCTATCAAATGCATATGAGGAAAAACACCATACATAGATAAGCTTGGAGCAAATAGCGGTATAGTATATGTGCTTGTTATTGTTTTTTGTTGATTAGGGGGTACACAGAAATTGAAATTTACTAGTATAGGACTAATTTCTATTTGCCTGAAATTGTTTATTTGATCAGGGTAGAAGTAAAAGTGTACTTTGGTACTGTCCGTAATTCCAAGTGAACCAACAGGGTAATGCATCGCTAAAATCACATTACTCCCTGCAGGAAAGTCCATGCCAAATGCCAAATTTTGATCACCTGGATAGGCAATGGCTACAGAACCAGGGGCAAATTCTCCCACCAATAGACCATCTAAAGGTCCCATGCAATTATTTTCCACTCCTGGCGTTGAGTTACCAGAAGTGTCCAAGTAAACCAATACATGGTGTACAATTTCTGGTACTCCTGGTTCAACTTCAACAGCTCTTATTTTTTTTCCTGCTATTAGTTGGCTAGGAATAGTAAAACACACATAGTCATCATCCATAAAAGCATTGCTTGTGTAATGTGGTGCGGATAATGTTAAATCAGGTACGCCTAATTGAGGACCATTAGTGTTATAAGTAGGTGGAGTTGGGGCTAAATTAGGATCTCCTTCAGGTGCACCGTTATTAACCCAGTCATCAATGAGTGATATTTCTTGATTGGATAGAATTCTTTCATGTCTAAATCGAGTATAATTTGTATCAGGCGGCCAGGGCGGCATTTCACCATTTAGTACCGAAGATTGAATAGAAAATCGCATATTATAGGCATCTTGGTAGTCAATCAGTGAGAAGGGGCCTACTCCTCCTGTGTGATGGCATCCTGTGCAGTTTGCATAAAATATAGGAGCTATATGTTGACTAAAGTTAGTTGAACTAACAGCACTTGATGAACTAGTACTTTTAACGATAAAAGAACTTAGTACAAATAGCACTACAGAGCTTAACAGCACAATTTTTTTCATTCCATAAAAATACATAATTATTTTTATAAGTACTTCAAATACACTCACTTAAGAGTTGTTCAAAAAATGAATTTATTTTTCTTTTATTTTAATGTTATGATACGTAAAATAATTCTAATAACCGTTTTTAACTGGTCATTACTTTTAAATGCACAGAACACATTCGTAGCTACTCTTTCTATGGGTGGCGATGATACTAATACAGGTACATTAACCTCCCCCTTTGCAACCGTAAATCAAGCATTGTCAGTAATGAGTGCTGGTGATACCTGCTTCATTCGTGAAGGTCATTACAGCGAAGAGGTGCTGATAGACGGAAAAAATAATATTGTGGTTATGCCTTATATGAATGAATGGGTTGTTTTTGACGGAACAGAACCTATCCAATCTAATTGGACTATTCATTCAGGAAATATTTTTAAAACAGTATTGAGTAAACACATTTGGCAATTATTTGTGGATCAACAAGAAATGGTAATGGCAAGGTGGCCCAATGGGAACTTTTCAGATAAGTCTATATACAACTGGAATTCTTGGGCAACAGGAATTGTTGATTCGGCTAACGGATTTCCAAATGGGTCTTACAATGGATTTGAATTAGTTGATTCCACAAAAAAGGATTTGGGGGCTACTGGACTTAACTTAACAGGTGCTATTGGTATCATGAATGTAGGATCTTTTAAAACCTTTAACAGAGAAATTACTTCACACAATGTTCAGGACAATTTCTTTAGCTACAATACTATCCCTAACAATACGTATCGCGATAAACATCATCATTTTTTTGTTGAGGGCAAACTAGAATTATTAGATCAACCTAACGAATGGTTCTACGATACTACATCAAAAACACTGTATTTGTATCCTGATAACGGTCAAAACCCTAATGGAAGAAATATCGCTGGAAAAGTTCAAGATTATGCGATTACAATAACTAACTCTACAGACGTTTTAATAAAAAATATCTATTTTTTTGCAACTACTTTTTTTGCTAAAAGCTCAGATAATTTATTGATAGAGGGATGTCATTTTTCATTTCCTAACTGCTCTAAGAGGATGCTTAGAGAATTTGAGGTGGCTCCAAATGTGAGTTCGCTTGGACAATCTGGATCAGCTAACGAGGTACATAACAGCGTTGTTCGAAAGTGTTTATTTGAGTATACCGATGGAGAAGCACTTAGAGTTTATGGAGATAGTAATGTAATAGAAAATTGTTACATGCAATACATTGATTACTCTGTTTCAGAGTTGCCATTTTTAATGGTTGGTGTTTATTTTAGTGGTGATGCAAACAAATTTTTGCACAACACCGTTCACGATGCCGCTGCTTCAGCGTTTTTAGCTCCGGGAACAACCCCAGAGTTTGCCTTCAATGATGTTTGGTCTACAGGGGCACTACAATCAGATGGTTCCGTTTATCAAGGCACCTCCGCAACTGTGCAGAACTCCCATATTCACCATAACTACATACACGACACTCCAAAATATGCTCTACGATTTGATGCGCCAGGAGGTGATCCAGGTCAAGCGGGACAATACGGAAACATGCATCATAATATTGCTGTTCGAACTAATGGGATCATGGTGAAAGGAAATCATCATTATATATGTTATAATACTACATTTTCCAGCAATAAGAACGGCTTAATTATTCTAGATGAAGATAACTCAAATGATAGTTCTTTCATATATAACAATTTTAGTGAAAAAATGAGTGCTCACAGAGCTAACCAAATACCCATTCCAGGATTAACATCAAGCAACTGGAATGGTTATGACAATCCTTCCGTTAATTTCTATAATTTAATGGATACTAATACCTACTTGCCCTTATCTAACTCTTCAATTGTTGATGCTGGAGTACCAATTTCAGCTATTAATCACCAAGCAGTTGGGGCAGCTCCTGATATTGGTGCTTTAGAGCTTGGAATCGTGCCTTGGCAAGCAGGAGTAGATTGGAGTCCTACATTTTACCCTTGGGTTCAAGGCTGTACAGATTCTACTTCTTGTCAATATAATCCTTTAGCTAATATAGATGATGGATCTTGTGGCTTTGCTAATAGCAATACAATTGCAATGACAGCTTGTGATTCATTAGTCTGGAATGGAATCAATTACTCTACATCGGGAATTTATAACCAAACTTTAACAAATGTATCGGGATGTGATAGTGTAGTCACATTGGATTTAGGTATTATTTCTGTGGATACTTCTGTCTTACATGCTATTTCTTCATCTACCTTAACAGCATTGGCAACTAATGCTACTTATCAATGGATAGATTGTAATAATAACAATTCGCCAATTTCAGGTGAAATAAATCAGACTTTTTCACCAATCTCCAATGGTAACTATGCGGTTTTAATAACTCAAAATGGATGTACAGCATCTTCAAATTGTTATCAAATTAATAATTTAATGAGTGTTTCTTTAAGCTCCACTTCCCCTATCTATTGCAATGGGAATACTACTGATGTTACTGCTGTAGCTGCTGGTGGAACTCTTCCATATTCCTATTCATGGTCCAATGGATTTTCAGGTTCAAATGTAACTCTGTTTGCTGGTAATTATTCTTGTTTAGTGACTGATGCTAACGGATTTACTGTAACAGATTCTATCTCTATTTCAGAACCCACACCTATGGTAGTAAATTACAACGTTGATCCATCCAATAATGTGGAATATCAAATACAAGGCGGAACGTCACCTTACACGGTAAGTATTTATGACGGCATATCTTCCAACTTGATAAGTTCTGCCAATTTTTCCTCAAACTATATTTTTCAAAATATCCCTTGCGGGGCTCAAATTTACGAAGCTAGTGATTCGAATAACTGTTATCAATTGTGCAACAATATAACCAACTGCGAATTAATAGTACCCATTCCATTTTCTAACACAGTAAGTAATAATTCTCCTACATTAACTTCAGATGTTCAAGGAGCAACCTATCAATGGTTAGATTGTAATAATAATTATTCTCCAATTTCGGGGGAGACAAATCAAAGCTTTACGGCTACTATAAATGGAGATTATGCTGTTGAGGTAACCAAATCAAATTGTACTGATATATCATCATGCGAAAATATTAGTAATGTTGGGGTGAATAGCAACTTTAAGACCAATTTTGTTTTATATCCTAATCCGAATAATGGAAGTTTTATTTTAGAGGTATTTTCTCCCTTAGAGTCTGGCGAAATAATTATATACGATTTATCAGGAAAAGAGGTTTATTCAGATACTTGGAAAAGCACGCATGAAAAAAATATTGAATGTAGCCTTTCCACCGGATACTATCATATGCACCTAGTCAGTGCTAATAAAGTAGTGGCAATAAAAAAGATGATAATTCAATAATAAAGAGGTCTCGATCGGATTCGAACCGATGTAGATGGTTTTGCAGACCACTGCCTAGCCACTCGGCCACGAGACCTAAATTCAAAGAACGAACAAAATTACAATTTCCGATTAAATAAACAATTTATTCTTCTACGATCACAGAAACATATTTCACATCCCCATCAATTGGCGGATTAATTTTTTTAATCTTCACCCTACACTTTTCTACAGTGGAAAATTTTGCTTTTAATTGGGTAATGATGTTATAGGCAACGGTTTCAATCAATTTAAATGGTAATTCCATTTCGTGTACTACAATATTTTTAACATCAACATAGTCTACTGTTTTTGTGAGGTTATCTTCTAAAGCCGCAGCTCTAAAATCACAAAACACATCGACATCAACAATATAGTTTCCTCCAATAATTTTTTCCTCTTCCAGACAGCCGTGATAGGAGTACGTTCTAATACCATGAACTTGAACTACATTCATTGCACCTGCTTTTTGTTTTCGTAAAGTGAGGTGAAAAATTTGATTTTATTTTGATATCGATTCATTACCTCATCTTTTCCTAATAAAGATGCAATGGCAAAAACAGATGGCCCCATTCCTTTACCTGTTAAAATAAGTCTCATACAAGGTAAAACAGCCCCCATCCCCAACTCATTTTCAGTGGTGAAGGCTTTAAATGTATGCTCAATATTTTCTGTAGAAAAAACATCAATAAGATTAATTTTTTCAAATAGGCTGTTCATGATTTTACTAGTATTTTCTTTCCACTTTTTTCTAAATGTTTTTTCATCATAGTCAGCAGGGGACTCAAAAAAATAAATTTCGGAAAGTAACTCGTTAGCAAAAGTGGCTCTTTCTTTCATCAGTTCAATGACTCCTTCTAAATAGCTATCATCTACATTATAATTAATGAGGCTTTTCACTTCATTTACAAGTGTTTCATTAGGTTTTAATCGTAAATGCTGTTGATTATACCATTTGGTTTTCTCTGGATCAAATTTTGCACCGCTTTTACCTACTCTTTCAAGTGAAAAATCATGAATCAACTCTTCTACATGATACAATTCTTTGGACGTACCGGGGTTCCAACCAAGGAATGCGAGCATATTAATACACGACTCAGGATAGTATCCTTTTTCCCTGTACCCAGATGAAACTTCTTTAGTTGTGGGATCTTGCCATTCTAATGGAAAAACAGGGAAACCTAGTCGATCACCGTCTCTTTTGCTGAGTTTTCCATTTCCATCAGGCTTTAAAATGAGAGGCAGATGTGCAAATTTGGGCATAATTTCTTCCCAACCAAGATATTGATATAACAGTACATGAAGTGGAGCTGAAGGAAGCCATTCTTCACCTCTTATTACATGAGAAATTTGCATTAAATAGTCATCTACTACATTAGCTAAGTGGTAAGTAGGCATGCCGTCACCTTTGAAAATGACTTTGTCATCCATATTATTGGTATTCACAATAACCCAACCTCTAATTTCATCATAAAATCGGACATCATGATTTCTGGGCATCTTAATTCGAATGGTGTAGGGTTCTCCATTTTTAATCTTTTCATTCACCTCATCTTCAGAAAGGGTAATGGAATTTTTCATGGAGTTTCGAGTGATGGAATTGTATTGCCAATTGGGCATTTTTGCCTTTTTAGCCATTTCTCTCATCTGCTCTAACTCCTCTGCTGAGTCAAAGGCAAAATAGGCATGCCCTTTTTCTATTAAAAGATCTGCATATTGTTTGTATAAGTGTTTTCGTTCGGATTGTCGGTAAGGACCAAATTCACCTCCAATTCCTGGTCCTTCATCAATAGTTAGCCCACTCCATTTTAAAGATTCAATTATGTAATTTTCAGCTCCTTTTACGTATCTTGTTTGGTCGGTATCCTCTATTCTAAGAATAAATTTACCATGATGTTTTTTGGCAAATAGATAATTGTATAAAGCAGTTCTTACTCCCCCCATGTGAAGCGGTCCAGTGGGACTAGGCGCAAATCGTACTCTTGTTTCTTTAACACTCATCCTAATAAAATTTTTGCAAATATATTTTTTATAAGAATAAAAAGGAACTTATTCTTTTATATCATTGATCTGGAATTCACATCTACGATTCTCTCTGTGCTCTGCTTCGGTGCAATCCTCATCCTGATAACAATTATTAACATAATTAGTTGATCCCATAGGCATATTAAAAGTTCGTTTCATACTCACTCCTTTGTAGGATAAATAGACTCTTACTCTCTGAGCTCTATTTTTACTCAATTTTAAATTATAATCTTGAGTTCCTCTGCAATCTGTATAACCATAAACGTTGCATGATCGAGTTTTGTGAATACGTAACCATCTAGCTAATTTATCTAATTGTTTTTTGGAATTTGGAGTAATTTCATGACTATCGAATTCAAAATAGATAGGTTCGATCATAAAATCTGACTTGGTCAGAGATAAATTATAATCTCGAGAAAGATCAATAATTTTAGGAACTACATCACCTATTTTCACCTTAATAATTTTAGGAAAGTAATTATCCTTTTCTAATTTAATGTAGTTGGTTGAATTTTTCTTAATGGACATTTCAAATAGGCCTTGATCATTAGAGTATGTAATGTTTTTAAGGTTAGTTATTGAATCCGTCAATGTGATTTTAACAAAACTGAGTGGTTCTCTATTTTCTGCATCAACTACTAAGCCAATAGTAGGTGTTCCCTTGATACTTAGTTTAAGTACGATGTCGTTATTTTTCTTCCAGAATTTACCAGTATGAATATTCTCAATCGCCTCCAAACCTCCTTCACTGGCGTATAATTCATAATCTGTGTCAGTTCTTAATTCAAAGTAGAATCTACCTAAGCTATCTGTTACTGCTTTGGATTCAATTTTTCCGTCACGGTCAATTAATTCAACGGTAATATTTTCTGCAACGCTATCATTTGAGTAAATAACTACACCATTTGCATCAGTGTATATTCGATGTAAAATAATGTCGTGTAATTCATGAGTATTAAAATTAGCATCTATATTAACCGTAGTAGTACCTCTTAATTTTTTCTTTTTCCCATCCATGTATAGTAATGAGTCATTGTATAATGGAAATTGAAAAAAACCATTTTTATCAGAGTAAATGGTAAAATACTTTGAATCAAAGCCACTTTCAGCGGCTACAACAACTTCGTCTACAATTCTACTAGTATCTTTCAAATAAGTATAACCTTGTACGGTAACATGATTTTTTAGATAAATATCTTTTTTCTTTACACTCCCCCAATGTTCGTCCACGATGAGAGTGGTGTCTTTTGCCATCCCATAATTTGTTGCTATAAGTCTGTAGTTATTTAGTGTAGTCATTGATAGTTCATAATAGCCGTCCTTTTTTGTGGTAACTCGTTCCACTTCAATATTATTAGAATCTAAAAGTCTCACCATCGCATTTTCTGAAGGCATTCCGTTGGTGTCATACACTACACCATTAATTATGGCAGTATTATTAATGATTTTAATTGTGATAATGGAATCAGTCTTGTATTGGGGTGTGATTTTCAGTTTAAGTGATCCCACTTTATTGTCTTTCTGTGCTAAAATGTAAAAGTCTTTCAAATCTTTAGTATCGATTTGAAAAAAGCCATCTTCTCTAGAAAATACAGTAGTAAAAAGCTCATCCTTATTGTTGGTGAACTGCATTTTAGCTCCACCTACTTTATCATTATTTTCATCCACTACATATCCTTGAATGGTGGTTGCTGTATCTAAGTAGATGTCTTTTTTTTCATTTCTAAATAATTGGTAATCCGCATCTACCTGAATGCATCCAGACATACCCATTTTGGTAGCGCAAATTTCATAAGATTTTCCTCTTTCAAGAGAGAATCGATATTTACCGTTAACACCAGTGGTAGTTTGACTTAGTTCGAAACTATTGTTATTTAAAATCCGGACAAAACTATTTTTCAATATGCTGCTGTCTTTTAGTGACTTTATATACCCTTTTACATAGGGTTCAATAGGGATCATATGAGCAAAATAAATGTCTTCATCACCAGTACCATTAGACCTGTCTGAATTTAAAATGGCTACACTTTCATCAAAAGGATGTAAAACAAAGTGAATATCATCACCACTAGAATTAACCGGATATGGAAGGTGAGTTACCCCGAAAACGCTATCATCCACAATTTTACATTTAAAAATATCAGCCTTTCCGTATCCAGGCCACCCGTTTGAAGAGAAAAACAACACACTATCATCATAAATTCTTGGTGATTCTTCATCAAAAGGACTATTTACAAGTGGTCCAAGGTTAATGGCTCGTCCCCATCTTCCAGACTGTTTTTGGTGCGACATATATATATCAGTTCCGCCATACCCTCTTCTTTTGTCACTAACAAAATAGATGGTTTTTCCATCATCGGTTACACTAACTTCTCCTGAACCGTATGTACTAGGTAAGAATAATACTGGAATCTTCCTACGTTTAATCAAAATGGGCTTTTTTTTGTGGTGTTTCCCTTTGAATAACATGGGGTTCATGGAAGTGTTAGGATTCCAATTATTTGTAATAGGGTGCCTAGTGTAGAACACTTGATCTTTGTTAAAACTTTGGTCATAACTGGTGATATTAAAACCTTTGTGAGTAACATATAATCTTGCCGTATCGTAAGATTCAATTGGTATGATATCTCGATAATCATGAAATAACTTTGAAACATCAAGTGGCATTTTGTATAGGTATGTCCTTGGACTTATTACCGTTCCGTAAGCCAAAGATTTTTCTAGAGTTTGCAAAAAGTCTTTCTTCTCTTTGGGACTTAAAGAATCATTGTTTTCAATTAAATTTATATTTCTACCACCGTAAATATCCTCATCACCTTTTTCAATTATAAAATAAATCCCTTCATCATAAAATGAGGGTGAAAATTCTGCTGCAGGTGTATTTAAAGATTTAAATTCTGCTAGTTTTTTGAAAAATTTAATAGTATCCCATTTTTTTAGTGAATCAATAGACTGAATTAGTAATGGTAAGTATGGATTAGTAGAGTCACGAATCAGCAGGGGGGTTAATGCTTTCTGAGCTAAAGTATATCTACCTGTACTTTTTAGCGCATCAGCATAATGAAATAATAATTGTAAATTGTTAGTATCCTTTTTTAGTGCGGATTCGAATAACGGAACTGCTTTTTCAAATTGATTATTAATATAATAGCAATATGCAAACTGTTTTAACTGCTTATTGGTTAATGAATCTTCTTTGCTGTATAGATCTGCGGCTAGCTCGTATTCAAAATTTGAATACATGATATCTGCTAACTTCGATTGCCCAAAACTAATGGTGTAGCAAAAGAGTAATATAAATGATATAAATAATTTATTCATTCAGTTTATCGTTAACTATCTGCGCTGTATCCTGAATAAATTCTATTTCTTTTTTTCCAGGGTGTTTTTGCATTATCACCTCTGTTTAGCTTTATGCCTAAGAAGACTTCATGTGTCCCATCATTGTAGGTTTTGATATCTGAGATGCCAATATCATAAGTATATCCAAACATAATATTGCCAATTTCAATTCCTCCCATGACAGCTACCGCATCTTGATGACGGTATGAAGTTCCTATCCAATACACATCTTTTAAGGTTATTTTTAAATTCCCATCAAATTGAATGGGTGTGTTTGACATATACCTGAAAATAGTGGAGGGTTGGACATCTACAAGAGCACCAACTTTAAAATTGTATCCAGCATGTGCATAAAACACACGTTCTAAAGAGTTGTTTACAGGCGTTGTAAGTGCATTAAGGTTTGATTTATTTTCTAATAAGTTAAAACCTGAAATGCCAATAAAATGCCTGTCTCCTTTCCAGAGTATTCCAAAGTTGGCATCAGCTATCACATGACTTACACTATTTATTACAGCTATGTCACCAGGAACTTGAGTAATTAGCTTATCTCTATCAATAGAAAATTGAGTGATAGAACCAGACAATCCAAATGATAATTTGGATAATTTTCCAGTTTTAACGTGATATGCAAATGAAGTACTAAGTCCTGTTCTTTTAGATGGTCCTGAAGCGTCATTGAACAAGTGAATTCCTCCTCCAGTATGTTGACCAAGAAAACCATGAAGCATTAGATTCTGAGTTACAGGAGCTTCGTCAATTCCTAGCCATTGCCTTCTTACATTAAGAGATAATGGAGAGTAATTTTTAGATCCGGCTACAGCTGGATTTATAGCAAAATCGTTGTAAAGATATTGACTGTTCAGTGCCGTCTGTTGTGCCTTGGTATTAGACGCGAATAGCAAGCAAATTCCAAAAAGTATTAATGTCTTTTTCATTTTATCTAATTATTGTTATTGGTCCAGATTGATTTATCAAACTTCCAGTGCTTTGAGTGAGCTGTATAATATAGTAATAAGTACCTGCTGGTAGATCATTTCCATTATATGTACCATCCCAACTAAAAACTAAGTCTGTAAATGAAGCAATTTCGCTTCCCCACTTATTGAAAATAACTAAGTTGACTTCGCTGTAGTTTGAAAAATCTAAGTTCCAAGTATCGTTAACCCCATCGTTATTAGGGGTAAACGTATTTGTCATTTCAATACAGGTCAAAGCGCTATCCACAGTAATACTGTCTAACAGTGAATAGCAATCATTTGCATCAGAAATTAATACATGATAATTTCCAGCATCTGCGTAGGTAAGGGGATTTTCTAAGCTTCCGTCAGACCATAAAAAATCATAATAACCTGAACCAAACATAGGGTGGGCGTGTATCATAAGCCCTCCTTCCGAACACGTTTCTTGTTCAATAGAAGATTGAATAACAATAGGACTTGGAGAAATGGTTATTGTTTCCGTATCAGTAGCGATACATGACCCAATAGTATGGGTGTACGTAATGGTATGTGTCCCTATTCCAGCAACATTAGGGTAGAAAACATTATTGGTAACTCCAGCACCAGAGTACTCCCCACCTGATGGATCTCCGCCTGATAAATTAAAGGATGGAGTAGCTTCTCCACATAGTGTTTCAAATTTGTCTAAATGTGTGGATAGTGTGTACACATCAACGGTTACTCCTATGCAATTACTTGGAGGACACATTCCCCCTTCAGCTCTTACGTAATAATTGGTTGTTGTACTGGGACTTACTGTAATTCCGTTAGCACTGTTGTAAGTGGTATCAATTACATCACCAGTTCCACATGCATCTTCATACCAAACCCAAACACTTCCGGGAGATAAACTGCTGGATGTGTCTAAAGATATATTAGTTGAATTACCATTACATATTTCATAATAAGATGCCGTTAAAACGTTGGGATCTGGATTGTTTTGTAGTACTGTAATATCAACTTGTGCAGAGTCTACACAATTATTTCCGTCATTATAAGTGTAGGTTATGGTATGGGTTCCAATTCCAGCAACAGAAGGATCAAATAAACTATCTGTTACACCAGTTCCGCTGTATGAACCTCCAACAGGATATCCACCAGTCATAACAATGGGGGAACTACTACAGGTGGAGTCTAAAGGGCTGTGATAAACGCCTAAGTCATAGGTGTTGATGAGTATATCTGCACAAGCTGTACTCCCACAACTCCCTCCTGTAGCACGAGCATAGTACATAGTGGTTGATGCTGGAGTTACTGCTAAAGAAGCACCTGTTCCAATGGCAGAACCACCACAAGAGCCTTCATACCACCGCCATTGAGCACCAATCCCTAAATGTCCGCCTACAATAGATAGTGTTGCTGAACCACCTGTGCAAAAATTATTAGCATTAGTGTTAATGCTTGTTGGGGCAAGTGAGCCGTCTCTAGTTATTATTCTTTTGCTTTGACACATTGATGCTCCACAAGTCCCTACTACTCTAGCGTAGTAAATAGTGGTGTTATTTGGCATTACTTCTATGGAGTCTCCAACTCCAATAGGTGTGGATCCACACGAATTTTCATACCATGTAATTGAGTAGCCATTAGGAAAGGTCCCGGTGTAATGCGCAAATAACTTTACTGAAGTTTGTGGACATATAGTATCTGGTATATACCAAATCGAATCGGTTACATTAAAAACGGAATCTACTCTTATGGAATCCAAATCTATGTAATGGGGAAAAGTTTGTATGGCGATATCTTCGCACAAGGTATTATTGCAGTATCCTTCAGCTCTTACGCTATATGTTGTTGTAGCTGAAGGATTTACATTAAGCGTATTGCCTTGGCCAACAAGGTTTCCTCCGCAAACGTCATCATACCAATTCCATTGTGCACCTGTCCCTAACCCACCACCAACTACAGTCAAAATCACATTATTGTTTTGGCATACAATGGTATCTGAAGAAGTAATGCTAGATGGATCAGTCGATGCATTGGCAAGCAAGACATCAGTATTAACACAGGTAGTCGTGTTACAAAATCCATTCGCTTTAGCGAAGAAAGTTTCACTACTAGAAATGGTAATGTTGTTAAATGAATTTGTTGCAGAAGTAGCAATTGGACTTCCAGAACAGGAACTGGAATACAATTCCCAATTTGCTAACGTACCTAGAGATCCTCCATTTACCGTAAAATTAACGTCACCCGCTGCACATAAGGAATCATTGGAAACATCAAGAGAGGTTGGATCATTAGAAGAAGTGGCTAAAACAACCTCAATAGAAATACAGGTTGTATTATCACAAGAATCTGCCTTACAGTAAAACGTAGTAGTTGCAGAAACAGGTATATTAGTGAAGCTATTAGTAGCTGTTGTAGCAACTAAGGTGCCTCCACAAGAAGCTGTGTAAAGCTCCCATTCAGATCCTGGTCCTAGAGTCCCACCATTTACGTTAATGCTTACATTTCCAGCGCTACAAAGCGTGTCAGAACTCGCTGTCAATGAAGTGCACATAATTGTACCATTAGTACATTGGGAGTAATTGATATTGGCAAGAAACACCGTTGTTATTGCTATGATAGCGTATACAGTTTTTTTCATGATTATAATCTATAGATACACAATTTTAAACCAATTTAAGAATAAGAAATTTGAATTTGTTAACTTTTATAAACTAATTATAGTGAGAAAAGTTTAAATCTAAACTTAACAGGTTGAAAACTATTTAATTGAGTGGTGTTGCTGAAATATCAAATGAGATGTGTACAATGTTGCTGGGCCCGCTTTTTCTTTCCTCTGGTGATTTTTGATGTGTTTTAACTAGATGAGGGAATTCAAAACTTAGCATATCTAAATCAAATTCTGCTTTGGCATTTAAAGATTCTTCATTAAAATTAACAGATATTGGAAAGTTTATTTCTTTCTCAATACCCACAACGGTAAGTGTACCATTTGCAACCCCGTTTACTACTTGACTTACATAAAATGTAATTTTTGGAAATGAAGTAACATTAAAATAATCTGCTCCCCTTAAATGTTTGATTAAGTTTCCTGGAAGGTTGGTGTCGGCAAGAGATGCAATATCAAATGAAAATTTTGCCTTAGTGATTTCTCCTCCTTCTACCAAAATAGATCCATCACTGATTTTTATTTGGCTTTGGTAAGCATATTCAGTATCCTCATTATGTTTTGCTTGCCAGACCACATATTCATTTTCATCTACCTTATAATTTTGGGAAGAAAATACGGTTTCCGATGGGGTGCTTTTTTCCATCATTTCATTCTCAGACGATGAGCAAGATGATAAAACAAGAATTACAGAGATTAGGGCAAAAGAAATTAGTTTGTTCATTTTTTAAAATTTACATTTCTAAATTAGAAATAATTTTTAATAATTAACACCATATTGTTGGTCAATTCCATTCATTATACACGGATTAAAACCTCATTTATTATTACTTTATTTCGAACTATGAATACAATTATTTTCAGTTCACATTTGTTTTTTAAAATATATTTGCCTTAAATGCTAAGCTCAAAACATAAATCAAATCTTCTTGCTGAGATTTCTTCCGTATTTAGCATGACGTTGTTATTGACACTTTTTGGACTATTTGTCTATTTTATGTGGACAGCCAACAAAAAATCTTTAGAAATAAAAGAGCAATTAAGCTTAGATATTCTCTTTCATGAAAATGTGGATTCTCAAATGGCTATAATGATGGAAAAACAACTGAAATCAATGAATGAAATGGTAAAACAAGCTACGTTTGTTTCAAAAGAAAATGCAAAAAAAATCATGATGAAAGAGGTAGGTGAAGATGCCTTTGAAATTTTAGATGGCGTCAATCCGTTACCTACATCCATTCACGTGAACCTTACTGCAGATTATGTAAATCCTGATAGTGCTGAAAAATTTGCAAAATCCATAATGAAAGGGAACGAGCATCTAGTTTCTGAAGTAGCTTATAATGAAGCACAATTTTTAGAGATTGGTAACGTGTTCAAAAATTTTGAATTAATCATGTTGTTTTTATCGGGAACCTTGTTACTTGTTGCCACTTTGTTGATTTATAATACCATCCGGTTAGCGGTTTTTTCAAAGCGATTTTTATTGCGTACTATGCAATTGGTTGGAGCAAAATCCTCATTTATTAGAAGACCATTTCTTTATCGCTCCATTTATCAAGGATTTATTTCAGGCATGTTAGCCATAACAGCATTAGTAGCGCTATGGTATTTATTCATTCATCTAAACCCGACAATAATGGTTAATTTAAGCATGAATCCCAACCTGTTACAAAAAGAATTAATGGAATTTGGTATTATTGCAGCAGGAATCTTATTAATTGGAATCCTTATAAGCTTTGGTTCAACGTATTTTGCTCTAAACAAATACATCTGGATTAAGTCAGAAAAATTATATTAAATTAATTATGGAAGAGAAGAAAAACATGGTTTTAAAAAGAAAAAACTACATCTTCATTATTTCAGGGTGTTTGGTAGTTTTGTTGGGTTTTATTTTAATGTCTGGTGGTGGTTCAGATGATCCTAATGTATTTAACGAAGAGGAACTGTTTTCTTTTAGAAGGATAACATTAGCTCCATTCCTTGTGATATTAGGTTACGGTATAGTGCTGTATGGAATCATGAAAAAGAACTAATTCTTGGAAGTATTATTTAATTTCCTTCTAGGTGTAATACAAGGATTAACGGAGTTTTTACCTGTCAGCAGCAGTGGACATCTTGAAATTGCTAAATCACTTTTTAAGATTCACAACTCTGGAAATGAAAGTATGTTAATGACAGTGGTGTTGCATTTTGCTACTGCTATAAGTACCCTAGTTGTATTCAGAAATGACATTAAAACTTTGATTAGGGGGTTATTTTTAAAAGAAGATTCTTCTCACCGATTTTTCAGCTATAAAATTATAATTTCTATGCTTCCAGCTGTAGTTGTGGGTGTACTGTTTGATGATCTTTTAGAAGATTTATTTAGTGGAGAACTGATCTTAGTTTCTTTTATGCTCATTATCACTGGACTACTTCTTTTTTTAGCAGATAAATCTAAACCTACTTTAAAAAATGTAAGTTTCAAAAACAGTTTTTTCATTGGAATTGCTCAGGCTGTTGCAATTTTACCTGGAATTTCTAGGTCTGGAGCTACCATAGCCACTTCTGTGCTCCTAGGGGTAGATAAAGAGTCTGCTGCTCGATTTTCTTTTTTAATGGTGATTCCATTAATTTTTGGTAAAATGGCAAAGGATATTTTGGATGGTGCCTTTCTAGTAAATAATGTAGATTTACTTGGGTTATTCATGGGTTTTTTAGGCGCTTTGATTACTGGGATATTTGCGTGTAACTTAATGATTCGTTTAGTTAAAAATAGCCAGTTAAAATATTTTTCAATTTACTGTTTTATTATAGCTGCTTTCACTTTAATTGTGGTAACCTAATGATTACAAATTCATTTTTAGAAGGTAAAATCATGATGGTAGATAAGCCTTTACATTGGACTTCTTTTGATGTAGTTAAAAAACTAAGGTATGTCATAAAAAAGCACTATAATATTAAAAAAATTAAAGTTGGTCATGCGGGGACCTTAGATCCACTAGCCACAGGTCTTCTTGTCATTTGTACAGGAAAAAAAACCAAATCCATTGATCAATTTTTAACTGAAGATAAATCATATGTTGGTCGAATTAAGTTAGGAGCAACAACACCTTCTTTTGATCTTGAAACAAAAGTCGATAAAACCTATCCTGTTCCAAAAATAGATGACAAATTAATTTCAGATGTGGAAAAGAGATTTCAAGGAAGTCTCATGCAAGTCCCTCCTATTTTTTCAGCTAAGAAAATTAAAGGCAAGAGAGCATATGATTTAGCTAGAGAAAACAAAACAGTGGAGCTGGAACCAAAGCCAATTTCCATTTCAAAAATAAATCTGACTGCTAAGCAAAACGATGAAATTCACTTTGAGTGCACTTGCTCAAAAGGAACTTACATAAGATCACTTGCAAGAGACATAGGTTATGCGGTTAACAGTGGAGCACACTTAATTGAGCTTAGAAGAATATCATCAGGGGAATTTCACATTAAAAATGCTAAAACAGTTGACGAATGGATAGATATCATAAAGACATCATAATTTTTATTAATTTCGTCCCTCATTTAAAAGCACATCATGAAGTTATCAGAATTTGAATTTGAGTTAGCAGACAATTTTATTGCAGAATTTCCAGCAGACCAAAGAGATGAATCTAGATTAATGGTAGTACACCGAGATTCAGGAAAAATAGAACATAAGATGTTTAAGGATGTGATAGATTATTTTGATGATGGGGATGTTATGGTGGTAAATGATACTAAGGTTTTTCCAGCTAGAATGTATGGAAATAAAGAAAAGACAGGAGCAAAAATCGAAGTATTTTTGTTGAGGGAACTAAACAGAGATAGTCTATTGTGGGATGTATTAGTTGATCCGGCACGAAAAATTAGAATTGGTAACAAATTATATTTTGGCCAAGAAGATGAGCTTGTAGCTGAAGTGATTGATAACACTACTTCTAGAGGAAGAACACTTCGCTTTTTGTTTGATGGTAGTTATGATGAATTCAAAGCTACTATTACTAAATTAGGTCAAACCCCACTACCTAAGTACATTAATAGAGAGCCTGTGCCAGAAGATGAAGAAAGATACCAAACTATTTTTGCAGAAAATGAGGGTGCAGTCGCTGCACCAACTGCTGGTTTACACTTCAGCAAACAACTCATGAAAAGACTAGAAATAAAAGGAATTGAATTTGCACCAGTTACGCTACATGTTGGTCTAGGGACTTTTAGGCCCGTTGATGTGGAGGACCTTACAAAACATAAAATGGATTCTGAGGAATTATATATAAGTGAAAAAACATCAAACTTGGTTAATCAAGCAAAAACAAATAAAAGAAAGGTTTGTGCTATTGGAACTACTTCGACTAGAGCACTAGAATCGTCTGTTACCGTAAACAAACAGCTCAAGCCATTTAGTGGATGGACAAATAAATTTATTTTCCCACCTTATGAATTTAGTATTCCTGATGCACTAATTACGAATTTTCACATGCCAAAATCAACATTACTTATGATGATTTCAGCATATTGTGGACATGACCTTATGATGAAGGCATACAAAGAAGCAATAAAGGAAAAGTACCGATTTTATTCTTATGGCGATGCCATGTTAATTCTCTAATTTAAAAGCCTCGATAAACGAGGCTTTTTCATTTTATGCCAGATAAGCTAGATATACGACAACTTTCTTTAGAAGAGTTAACAGATAAGTTGGTGGCTTTAGGAGAAAGACCATTTAGAGCTAAGCAAGTACATGAATGGTTATGGAAAAAAAGGGCTACTAATTTTAATGACATGACTAACTTATCTCTTTCGCTAAGAGAGTTGATAGATGAACATTTTATCATCAATGCTATTAAATTAAGTGAGGCTCAAAAAAGTAATGATCGAACCATTAAGAACGCATTTTTATTAGCTGATGATGCTGTAATTGAAGGGGTATTAATTCCAACTAAAAAAAGAATGACAGCTTGTGTTTCTGTTCAAGTGGGTTGTAGTTTAGATTGTGCATTTTGTGCTACAGGAAAATTAAAAAGAGTTCGAAATTTAAACCCCGATGAGATTTATGATCAAGTGGTTATGATTAGTAATCAAGCAAAAGAAGAATACAATATTCCTTTATCAAATATTGTTTTTATGGGTATGGGAGAACCGCTTTTGAATTACAAAAGTCTAATCACATCAATAGATAAAATCACTTCTAAGCAAGGTCTCGGGATGTCTCCCAAACGTATTACAGTAAGTACAGCGGGCATTGCCAAGATGATTCACAAGTTAGCAGATGATAAGGTGAAATTTAATTTAGCATTATCGTTACACGCTGCTAATGATGAAAAGCGAAATAAGATTATGCCCATTAATGAGACTAATAGTCTTGATGTGTTAAAAGAAGCCATGCAGTATTATTCTTCTAAAACAGCATCTCGTACTACATTGGAGTATATAATTTTTAAAGATTTTAATGATGAGTTAGAAGATGCTAAAGAGTTAATTGATTTTGCCTCTAGTTTTCCTTCCAAAGTAAATATTATTGAATATAACCCTATTGATGGGGGTAAATACAAACAAGCAGACCCAAAAAAAGTAGATGCTTTTGCAGATTATCTAGAAAGAAATAAGGTAATAGTCAATATAAGGAGGAGCAGAGGAAAGGATATAGATGCAGCTTGTGGACAACTAGCCAATAAGAATGATCTATCGAATTAATTTATTACTGCTTTTCCTTAAAAAGTAATAGCAAATGATAGCTGATATAGAGTCAGATATTGGGAAGGAATACCAAATTCCTTCCAATCCGAAAAACATAGGTAAAATAAATACCAAAGGAATTAGAAATATTCCCTGTTTAGTCAAGGTTAATAGTAAAGCAGGTAAAGCTTTTCCAATGGCTTGAAAATAGGATGGAGCTATTAGTAAAAAAACAAGGATAGGAGTAGAGGAGAATATCCAAAATATAGCAGTGGGGGCGTGTTCAACTAAAGCGGGGTCTTTTGTAAATAAATAGGGTATATAATTAGAAGAAAACAACAAAATGGCAGTGATTATTACAGAGACTGCAAATCCGCCTATCAAAGACACATTTATTACGGATTTAACCCTTTCAAAGTGGTTAGCTCCATAATTATATCCGGCAATGGGCATAAAACCTTGAGCAATTCCTATAAGTGGAAATAAAGCAAACATGGCCATCCTTGTGGCTAAGCCATACACTGAAATAGCTACTTCTCCACCTATGCCTCCAGTTTGACTACCATAGAAGTATAGGGTATTATTAAGTAAAATAGCAATCAAGCTGATAGTACCTTGTCTTACTAAATTGACAGACCCAATTTTAAATGTTTCTCCCACGATTTCTTTTTTAAGTTTAAAAAAAGTTGGAATTACTTTTAACTCTCCTTTACCCATAATGTAGAAGTAAATGATAAACGCCGCACAACCCAAATGAGATATGGTGGTAGCCCAACCTGCCCCTGACATTCCCCACTCAAATAGATCAATAAACACATAATCCAGTATCACATTTACGAAAGATGGAATCAAAAGCACAATCATAGATACTTTTGCCTTTCCTTCCGCTCTCAGGTTATTATTGGCCATCATAGAAAGAGCCAAAAATGGAATTCCTATTAAAACGATAGAAAAATAAGTGTCTGCTAAAGGCATGATACCATCTTTTGCTCCAAATAAATCAAGTATGGGATATTTTAGAAAAACCCCAACTCCAATTACTAGAAAGGCAAGTATGAGCGTGAGCATGATTTGATTATTAAAAGCCAATTGAGCTCTATCTTTTTTATCACTTCCCAATGCCCTAGACACAATACTTCCTCCTCCAATACCTATAGACATGCCTATAGAAGAAAATAAAAATGAAATAGGAAAAGTTACGGAGATAGCTCCAATTGCTAAGCCACCAATATATTGTCCTACAAAAAAAGTGTCTACTACCATATTTAATGACATGACCATAAACCCTATTGCGGCTGGTAGGGATTGCTTTAGCAGTAATCTTGGAATAGGCATAGTGCCCAGGTAAGAAGATTTCTCAGAGGATAAAGCCATGTATACTTAGATCAGCTTGTTTTGTATTAGATAGGCAGCGATCTGGACTGCATTAGTAGCAGCTCCTTTTCTTAGGTTGTCTGCAACAATCCACATGTCTAAACCATTTTCAATAGAATTATCTCTTCTGATTCTCCCTACAAAAACTTCATTTTTGTTTTGAGCTGTAATAGGCATAGGATATAGGTTGTTTTCAGGGTCATCTTGAACCACAACCCCCTCTGTACAGCCTATCAATTCAGTTAATTCAGATAAGCTAAACGATTTTTTCGTTTCTACATTCACAGCTTCACTATGTCCCCCTATTACAGGTATTCGAACAACGGTAGCAGATACTTGAATTTTATCATCATTAAAAATTTTTCGAGTTTCATTTAATAATTTCATTTCTTCAGAAGTATATCCATTTTCTAAAAAGTCACCTCCATGGGGAAAACAGTTTAGATCTATTTTATGAGGATATATTTTATTGTGATCAATCCCTTCCCGTTCTCCCATTAATTGTTTAACCGCATTACTTCCTGTTCCAGTGACTGATTGATAGGTGGAAATGACCAATCTTTTGATACCATAATGTTTATGAATATTTTTCAAAGCAAGAACAAGTTGTATGGTGGAGCAATTGGGATTTGAAATAATTTTATCATTTCGAGTTAAAATTCTACCGTTGATTTCAGGGACAATGAGTGGAATTTCTTTTTCCATTCTCCAAGCGGAAGAATTATCTATGACTGTGGTTCCCATTTCAACAAATTTCTTTGCCCATTTTTTGGATATTTCACCACCTGCAGAAAATATAGCTATATCGGGATTTTGCTTAATGGCGTCTTGTATTCCAATTACCTCCAATTTTGAATTATTGAAAACAACTTCTCTACCAATACTTTTACTTGAAGCTACTGGTAAAAGTTTGGTTAAGGGTAATTTTAATTCTGACAACACCTTAAGGATTTCAGAACCTACAAGTCCTGTGCAACCAACAATTGCTATTTTCATCATTTAGTTTTAACCAAAAGTAGTATATTTATTTACTAGATTGGAAGAATATGAGACCTCATTTTTTATCGTTAATTATTCCTTTTTTGTACGTTTCACTTCAAGCTCAGCTAATCGATAATTTTTCGGATGGAGACTTCTTTAACAACCCAACATGGCAAGGTGACACTAACCACTTTATAATTAATTCTAATAACCAACTTCAATTGAACGCTCCCTCAGTTACTGATACCTCTTTTTTGGTTGTTGAAACAGGAATTTTAGATTTTACTAATACCATCACATGGGAGTTTTATGTTAAATTAGATTTGTCCCCATCTAATAGTAATAACTTTAGATATTACCTAACTTCCAATAATGCTAATTTACGAGGTAATGTAGATGGTTATTTCATACGTGTTGGCGAAAACGGTTCTACTGATAAAATAAAACTGTATAGGCAAGATGGAACTTCAACCACTTTACTTATGACTGGGCTTAACGGTGCTTATGGAGTAAATCCTGAATTTAGAGTAAGAGTAAATAGGGACATAAATGGAAATTGGGAAGTGTTAAGTGATAGCATTGGAGGAACATCTTATGTTTATGAGGGAGGAGCAACTGATAATACGCACCAGTTTTCTACTTTTTCAGGCGTTTGGTGTAAAAGGACAACTTCTAATACGGATAACTTTTACTTTGATGATATTGAAATAAATGGAAATGTCATTAACGATAACAATCCTCCACAAGTTTATAACTCTTTTGTAAAGGGGACCAATACCATTGAAATACAATTTGATGAACCCGTAACTTCAAGTGCTGAGCAGATTAATAATTATAATTTGAATTTCAATAATGGCAATCCCCTATTAGTAACGGTAATTAGTTCCGGTTACGAACTTCTTTTTAATAATGCATTCATTTCAAATGATACGCTAGTGCTTGACATAAATAATGTTCAGGACCTTTCAGGCAACGTATTAGATACAACCATTGAAATAATTGTGCCTGATACAGCCTCTGCAGGAGATATTTTATTTAATGAATTGCTTTTTGACCCCTACGCAGGCGGTTCAGACTACGTAGAATTCTTTAACACCTCCAATAGTAATATTGATTTGTATCATTATTTCATCGCGGATTATGATGCAAGTGACGGTGAAATAGGTAATTACAAGCAGATTAGTGAACATCATGTAATCTCTCCGTCTGATGTGGTATGTTTTACCGAAGACGAATATTCTACTATTTCAGATTTTATTACTCATGGTGTAACCAAGATTGTTCAAATGGATTTACCTAGTTTTCCAAATGATTCTGCAACCATTTATTTACTTACACCTGACTCAAATTTGGTAGATAAATTTAGCTATTCAGAAGACATGCATTACGAGCTCATAAATGATACAGAAGGAATATCTTTAGAAAAGATTATTAGCAACGAAAATTCCGGTGATTTTTCCAATTGGACTAGTGCTGCTGAATCAGTAGGCTGGGGCACTCCTGGAGTTGAAAATTCTCAGCGTTTTAATCAATTAATAAGCACTAATCAATTTGAAGTTCAAACAGCTGTTTTTTCTCCCGACAATGACGGATTTGAAGACGTTGCCGTATTTTCTTACCAGCTAATGGATTCTGATATGGTGGGAAATGCAAGTATATATGATAAGACAGGAAGACTAATTAAAAGAGTCTTGATAAATAAATTACTAGGCATCGAAGGTCAATTTACATGGGATGGGACTAATTTTAATAATCAAAAAGCGGGTATTGGAATTTATTTAATTCATTTTGAAGCATTTGGTGAAAATGGGGACATCATTACGCATAAGAAATCCATTACGCTTAAAACTCGTTTTTAAATTAAATTACTTTAATCAATATGTACCAAAGTCATTAATTTAGTGATATTTGCTACTTGTCTATAGTTGATCAAATAAAGCTACCTGTTAGAGAAGAAATGGTTCTCTTTGAACAAAAATTCAAAGAAGCCATGAAGAGTGAAGTAGCTTTGTTGGATAAAATTACGCATTACATCATAAAAAGAAAAGGAAAACAGTTAAGACCTTTATTTGTTTTTCTTGCAGCTAAGATGCACGGCAAAATTTCTGAAGGCACTTACCTTGCGGCATCCTTAATTGAATTACTTCATACAGCAACTTTAGTTCACGATGATGTGGTAGATGACGCTGCTGAAAGAAGAGGTTTTTTATCTATAAATGCACTTTGGAAAAATAAAATCGCCGTACTTGTAGGAGATTATTTGCTTTCTAGGGGTTTATTAATCACTACTGAAAATAATAGAATTGATTTACTCCGGATTGTAAGTAAAGCCGTTAAATCTATGAGTGAGGGAGAATTACTACAGATGGAAAAGGCCAGAAACTTGGATATTACAGAAGAAGTATATTTTAAAATTATCGAGCAAAAAACAGCCTCGCTTGTTTCTGCTTGTTGTGGTACTGGGGCTTGTTCTGTAGGGGTCGATGAGGGCATGGTTGAATTAATGGAGGAAATAGGTAAATATGTAGGTATCGCCTTTCAAATTAAAGATGATATTTTTGATTATGGGTTCTCTGATAAAATTGGCAAACCTACGGGAATAGATCTAAAAGAAAGAAAGTTAACCTTACCGCTAATACATGTCTTAAATAAAATTGATAGATCCTCAAGAAAAATGATTATCAATACTATAAAAAAAGAAAAGCAAGACCCTCAAAAAATTAAGAATATAATCGACTTAGTTATTCAGCAAGGAGGTATTGAATACGCTGAAAATCAAATGTACAACTATCGAGATAAAGCATTAGTATTACTAAAAAAAGTACCGGATTCACCAGCAAAATCCTCTTTTGAATTATTAATTGACTACTCTATTAAAAGAGTTAAATAGCTTTTATTTTAGCTATATTTATTTAAAAAACCCAATCATTGAGTTCTATTGCTGAACAAATAAAAGTGTTAGATAACCTTCCAGGTGTTTATCAATTTTACGACACTGATGAGAAGTTATTATATGTAGGTAAAGCTAAAAAGCTAAAAAATAGGGTAGCCTCCTATTTCAATAAAAAGAAATTCGAAAATGGTAAAACCAAGGTGATGGTTGGAAAGGTTGCAAAAATAAAAACCATTCACCTGGATTCAGAAATTGATGCCTTGTTGTTAGAAAACAAGCTCATCAAAGAGTACCAACCAAAATATAATATTCAACTAAAAGATGATAAAACATACCCTTGGATATGTATTAAAAATGAACTATTTCCTCGTATTTTTTATACCCGAAAAAAAATAAAAGATGGATCTGCCTACTTTGGACCATATCCGTCTGTAAAAGTGGTTAAAACGGTGATTGAAATGGCTAAAAAATGTTTTGAAATAAGGTCTTGTAATCATGCTTTAACGGAAGAAAAAATCAAGAAGGGTGAGTTCAATACAGCAGTTGATTTTTACATTGGAAATTGCAAAGGATGTTGCCAAGGTAAAGTGACGGTAAGCTCTTACAGCGAACGTATACAACATGTAAAATCGGCTTTGAATGGCGAGTTCAGTAAGGTGTTGAGAGAATTAAAAAAAGAAATGGAAGGCCATGCAAGTGTCTATCAATTTGAGGAAGCTAATGAGGTGAAATCTAAAATAAAACACCTTCAAAAATTTCAATACAAATCTACGGTAGTGGATACTAACATTACTTCTTTAGGGGTTATGAATTTCACCAAAGATTCCAAGTATGCCTATATCAATGCTTTGTTAGTAATGCAAGGAACTATTATTAAAAGTAAAACAACCGTAGTTCAAACTACCATGGGCGAAAGTGATGAACGAGTCTTGTCCCATGCCTTAGGGAATAATTTAACAGAAATATTCAACGATATAAAAGAACTTGTTTTACCTATTCCTATTCCGATTGAGGCGACATTTAAAATACACATTCCTCAACGAGGTGATAAGCGAAACTTACTCTTACTTTCTAAGAAAAATGCAATGGCTAAAAAAAATGAATTACTAAAAGCAGAGCATTTAAAAGATCCTGACGCGAAAAAAAATTACATTTTAGATCAATTAAAGTCTGACTTAAGACTCAGTGAGGTCCCTTTGCATATGGAGTGTTTTGACAACTCAAATTTTCAAGGAAGCTATCCTGTTGCTGCATGTGTAGTCTTTAAAGGTGCAAAACCTGTTAAAAAAGAATACAGGCATTTTAACATTAAAACAGTGGAGGGTCCAAATGATTTTGCATCAATGGAGGAGGTGATTTACAGGAGATATAGAAGATTGTTAGATGAAGGTTCATCTTTGCCACAATTAATTATAGTGGATGGTGGAAAGGGACAATTGTCCAGTGCTCTGAAAAGCCTTCGTAAATTGGGTCTAGAAAATAAGATTAGTATTATTGGTATAGCTAAAAAGCTTGAGGAAATATATTTCCCTAATGATCAACTACCTCTCTACTTAGATAAAAAATCAACTTCATTAAAAATTATTCAACATATGAGAAATGAAGCTCATCGTTTTGGAATTACCCATCACAGAAACAGACGCTTAAAAGGAACCTTACATACGGAGTTATTTCAAATAGATGGGATTGGGGAAAAAACAGCTATTCATTTATTGAAACAATTTGGTTCTATTGAAATCATTAAAAAAGTGGGGATAGATGAATTACAAAAAAGTGTGGGCAATCACAAAGCAAGATTAATCCAACAATATTTCAAAGAGATTTAGATGAAGGCAAACAGGAACTAATTCATGAGATTTTGTTATTTTTGGTTTAGTGGTTCATTTAGATAAATACATTGTTCAGTTATTACATCATCATGATTGTGTAATTATTCCTGATTTTGGAGGTTTTGTCGCGCAATATAAAACGGCTAGTTTAGATGGGGTAACTGGATTTTATTCTCCACCTTCAAAACAAATATTATTTAATATTAATTTGAAGAACAATGATGGTTTACTCGCAAATAAAATAGCCCAGGAACAAAATATTTCCTTCCAAAGAGCTACTCAAATTATTGCAGATTTTGTACGAATCATCAATATAGAATTAAAAGAGAACAAAACATTCCAGTTTGTCAAACTTGGCAAGCTGTTTTTTGAAAACAATGCACTGTTGTTTAATCAGAAATCAGCTAACTTTTTAGGCGCTTCATATGGATTACCTCCTGTAAACATAAATGAATTTAAATCTGCAGAATCACATGTAAAAGAATCCACCAAAGTATTTGATATTAACTCTAAAATAGAGCCTAATAAAAGTAAATGGTGGGTAGCAGCAGCAATTGTGCCCATATTGTTTTACACTGCCTGGATACCGTTAAAAACGGACTTGCTAAATAACCCATCCAATTTCAGTTATTCTGATTTAAATCCTTTTACGTATTCCAAGGAAGTGAAAGGTCCAATGGCATTAAATAATTTTGTTCATGAGGATGTGGAGTCTAATGAAGCTAACACTACAACGGATAACCCAATTAAAGAAATAAAATTGGTTGAACATACTACTGCACTTTCTGGAAATCCGTTAATAATTAAAGAGAAGCTTACACATGAAACGTCACCAACTGCAGCAATTTCAACCCAAAAATATCATGTGATAGTGGGTTGTTTCGGTAATGAAAAGAATTCTTCGAGATTGATTAAGAAATTAAACAAAAAGGGCTACAAGGCTTATAAGCTAGATGTACACAAAAACCTACACAGAGTTGCTTTAGCTACCTTCAAAAACAAACAAGACGCTATACTAGCCCAAACCGAAATAATGAAGTCAGAAAAAATGTCTTCTTGGGTTCTAACAAAATAATGTCTACAGAACATTTTAAAAAAGCGTATTCCTATTTTTCTAATAGATGTTCTAAAAAAGAATTATCCACAAGAGAGGTCATGGTTGGCTTGCAAAAATATCAGCTTAAATTATCGGAAAAGCACAAGATAATTAGCAAGTTAAAAAAGGAAAAATATATTGATCATGATCGATTTGCCAAAGCTTTTACAAACGATCGTTTTAATTTTTATAAATGGGGGAAACTGAAAATAAAACAACAGTTATTAATTAAAGGCATTGAAGAACCATTAATAGATAACGCAATAAGCCTAATTGACGATGATGCTTATCAAGCATTAATAAAAGAGCTAGCTTTAAAAAAGAAAGCACAAATTAGTATTGATGACCATTTTCAGGCTAAACAAAAGATATGCAATTCCTTAAATACCAAAGGTTTTGAAGGTGAGTTAGTCTATGAAATTGTAGAAAAAATACTGGATTAGAAATTAGCCGAAAACTGCCATAGTAAGGTTCTTGGTGGCATAACATTTCCTGGTCTATTGGAATATTCTATATTGAGTAAATTATTGGCCAAAATAGACAACTTGTATTTATCATTGAAAGTATATGCGAATCGGCAATCTAATACGAGATCTCCTGTCATCCTAGCATTTCTATAATCTCCATAACCTGGTAATATTTCAGTATTTTGAACTATAGGTTGCATAAAAACATTATCTATATTTTCCATTAAACTCGTATAACGTGTACTAAGCCCAATTGCCCATTTTTTATAATCCAATTGAAAATCAATTTTTAACATATGTCTATTTCTGTATTTTAGAATGGTATTCTCAGGATTGTCCATATCTGGATCACTAAATGTAGTTAGGTATGCTGAATCTGCACTAGTAGGGGTTGGATGAATAAAGGTGTAACCTGCTAATGTGGTAAAAGACAGGTTTTCTGTTAAATTCCCTTGTCCAACTATACTTAACTCGAATCCTGGAATATTTGCATTCTGAATATTAGTACTTCTTGCTCCTAAATAGTTTGTTAATTGATTTAGATCTCCTCCAATAAGTTGGTATAATTCCAATAGAGTTAAATCCGATCCGTCAGTATTATAAAACCCAAACATAAATTCAATCATATCTTGGTATCTTGTTATGAACCCTGACAAATCTAAATAGCCCTTGAAATTATTAATTTTGAACCCTTGCTTCAGGCCTATTTCTGCACTCCACCCATATTCTGGTTGAATAGTATTGTTGGGGAAAATATTGAGCCCACCCACAAATGTGGAGATGTATTTTTCAGCAATAGATGGGAATCGATAACCCTGTCCGTAAGAAGCTCTCAAGAAAGTGTATTCTGCAGGTTGATATGTTCCTCCAATCCTAAATACGGGTTGAAAAGGAATATTCAAATCTTTATTAAATAACTTTCCTTCTGATTGTACGCTATCAATTTTAAAATATTCTAACCTCATTCCGGCAGTTAGATTAATTTTTTTCCATTTTTTATCACCTTGAAAATACGTGGCAAAATTTGTGGAAGTGTGGTTTCCGTACAGTTCTGAAATCACTTCAGTATAGGATGACATGACTCCACTTGTAATAGTGAACTTATTTTCAAATTGTTGTTGAAACTGATATTCTCCAAAATATAAATTAGAGGTAGCTGCTTGATTGGTATTATTTTGGTTATCTGTTCTAAAAAAACGAGTTTTTAGATGATGCTCATGTCCATTTTCGTTTATATACGAAATGTAAGGATCTACCATGATTCTGGATGAGAATGAGGTACTCATTGTTGTGGTTGCTGTATCTACACCGCCGAGTGCATGAAGTACACTATCAGCTCCAGCCCACAAGAAAAAAAGGGTACTGTTATTAAAGTTGTTATTTAAATTTAAACCATAAGAAAGACCATTTATTTTTTTTGAAAAATGTTTCCATCCTGCATTTAGTCTGGTTCTCTGGTCATTTTCACCAAAACGATATCCTTGATCCTTCATAAAAAAACCGCCAACAACTAACTCATCATTTTCTGAAAGCTTTCTTAAATGAGAAAAATTCCCCTGAATGTAACCTCTAGGACTATCCCACCACGTTTGATTACCTCTTTGGTCTAACACAGAATCTCCAGAAATTAATGATGTCCCCGTCCTAGATGCATATCCTTTATTATAAAAACCATTTGATATATTCACTTTGGTAACAGGTTTCTCATTTGGATATTGTGTTCTAATGTTGATTACTCCGTTCAAGGCAGAAGAACCGTAAAGAACAGATGATGCTCCTTTTAAAATTTCTATTTGAGAAATATTTTCAAGAGGGATGGCTGACCATTTAATGTCATTAGCATCCCCTGATAACATTGGCATTCCATCTACCATGACTAATACCCTACTTCCAGCTCCATAACTCCAACCACTACCACCTCTAATGCTAACTTGATTTTCATTGATTTGAACGCCTGGAACTTGTTCTACTATAGCTTCAGCATCACGCGTAGCTTTATTTTCTATTAAAGCTGGCTTTATCACAGCCATAGAAATGGGTACATCTCCTAATTTCTGCTCATATTTGCTAGCTGAAATGACCACATCATCTAACTGATTAGATTCAGGGAATAAAGTTAAATTGAATTCTTTGGTTTCACCCTCTACTAATTGAATATTCTTTTTTTGGGTTTGATAACCAATATATTTAAAGGTTATGGTGTAAGAACCAGGTTTGGTATTAAAACGGTACGCCCCATTGAAGTCAGTAGCTGTTCCGTCGCCATTATTTAAAATAACGTTACCTCCAATTAATGGCTTCCCAACTTCTTCACCATCATAAATAATACCAATTACCGTGGCGGTTTTATCAGATTGTCCAAATAGACCAATTGGGATGTAGAGAATCCCTACTAGGACTAAAAATAAAGAACAGCGAAGGGAGTTAGTAAAATACTTCATTGGCTTAATTTTAAGGAAAATAGTTATTTTTTACCTTTTGATGAAAAGTATTTGTAAGATACTTTTTTAATGACATCTTTGGTTTTAACGCCTTCTTTATATACCACATGATAAATGAGTTTACCCTTTTTACTGAATAACATCATGTCACCATGTTTTTTATTTTCTTTATAATTAGTTTCTCCAATTTTATTTCCTTTTCTACCAAAAAATTCACTTTGACCGTCCAATAAGCCATCTTTATAATTTATACTTCTATGTATGATCACACCACCAGGGTGATAGAATTTTGAAACTCCATTTAATTTGCCATCAGCATAATTTTCTTCACTTTTTACACTCCCATCTACTTCATCATACTTCACCCATTTTCCGTGGTGAACAGATCGCTTTAGTACTCTTGTATCTCCAATTACAATCTCATTCTTATAATCAATGACCTTATAATGTCTAATTTCAATTAATTTCCCGTTGGGATCCCAAAATGACCATTTGTTGTTCTTATGATCGTTATCATAATCACCAGAATATTTTAGTTGTCCGTTTTTATAATACCCGTCCCAATGGTAATTCATTCTTCCTTCTGAAAAATAGCCTTTATCTTTTAATTGTCCATTTTCGTACCAAGACTTCCAAACTCCATCTTCTTTATCATTTTTAAATTTACCTTCCATTGCTTTTTGTCCAGATTCAAAATAGGTTGTCCAGTTTCCATTTTTTTGATCAAATTGGTAGACACCTTCTTTCCAAATTTTACCATCATTGTAGTAGAATTTCCAATTCTTGTTTTTTTGACCATTAATGAAGGAACCTTCATAGTACAATTGACCGCTTGGATAGAAATATTCCCAGAATCCATCTTGTAAATCTTTTTTGAATTCTCCCTTCATATCGAACTTTCCATTAACGAAATAGTATACCCATTCTCCTTCTTTATAGCTATTATAGAAAGTACCTTTCATACTTATATTACCTTCTGGGTAAAATTCGTTGAATTCCCCATTTTTCAAACCATCTTTATACTGTGTAACCTGATATGTGGTATCAATAACTATAAATGTTTCTTGCCAGGTGCTGTCCATGAGACCATTTTTATAAAATCCAGTTTTTCTAAGTTGCCCATTAGGTTTAAATAAGGTGAATTTTCCATGTTTTAGACCTGATTTATATTCCACTTCGCTTCTCAACTTATTATCAGGAAAGTAAGTTTTTCTTTTCCCGTTACCATTAGTTACAAGTGCCATTCCCGATGTATCATAAAATTGTAGAACGAATTCTGTCGTATCCCCTGTTTTAAACTGTGTTTTTTCCATCGGTTTTCCATTGTTGTAAAAATATTCCCACTCGTTGATTTTACGTGAATCATATAGACTAGGCTTATTTTTCAGGAATAATAAATTTATGGTGTCTTGATAATTAACTTTAGGAATGATTTCATATGAACCCATTTCAGATAATACACCATTTCCATAGTATGATTTAAATGTGGAGTCAGGTTTACCCAAAAAGAAAAAACCATCAAATTTTAATTTACCGTTTTCATAAAATGATTGGTATGGACCATGTAGTTCACCAAGAAAAAAGTGACTTATCTCCCTCACTTTTCCAGTTGGATAATAAAACACCCATTTTCCAATTTTTTCCCCTACAGCTGAAAATCCCTCCGTATGGTATTGACCAATACTTCTAATGATATTTTTATCTTTATTCCAATAGGTAATTATTTTTTCTTGTTTAATTAGTCCATTTTCCTTGACCTGACTATTCAATGTTTGAGTAATGAAAAAGCCTATAATAAATCCAAATAGATACTTAAATTTTATTTCTTGGTACAGTGTTAACATCTTTATTGAGATAAATAAATAAATTCCACCCACCCATCCATTCTATTTCCTTGTTTAAAGTCGGAATTAAATTTCCAATTTCTGGTGTATTTAATGGCATTTGATATAAGACACTCATCGTTTGTTGTTGTTTTAGCATCATCTACTTTACAATCTGTAACCATACCTTTCTGATTAATTTTTATGATAAGTCTAACTTTTCCTGACGAATTGCACAAATAAGATGGAACATTTTGAATAAGCGTATATCTGCCTTCTACAAAGTATTTTGCGATAGCTTCATTCATCTTTTCAACAGATTTACTTTGAACTTCATTATTTTGATTTTCATCAGGAATTTTACTTTTTATCAAAGTGGGATTGTCCTTGGACAAGGTGTTAAAGGTCTCGTTTTCAAATTGAGTTAGTTCATTTAGGACTTCTTGCTCAATTTTTTGTGCTTGTATGGATTTATGAATAGGCTTATCAGAATCAAAGTTAGATGTGAGATTGGTGGGAACAAGTACATTTTCATCATCTAGTTCCTCTTCTTGAGTTTCCATTTCTATAAGTTGATCTAAGGTGAAATCTAAGGTGGCCACTACCTTTTCTTTGGGTTTAATAGTGTAAAATGATATGTGTTGCATATTTAGCCAAACAAAAATAAATACATGAATCATTAATGTAGCAGCAATGGCATTCTGGTGTTTTTCAATAAAATGAAGAATTTTCACAGGTTTTACTCAAATAAACTTTTATAATTTAAATAAAAATTTATGATTGATCATTCAGCTAACGAAGAATTATATTTTTTATTAAGTAGCTGAATTACTTCCATAGTGATATCATGAGTTGAGTCGGCATATAGCATTGGACCACCGATTCTAAAACTTAACACAAAATCATATCCTAATTCTTTTCCAATAATTTGCATGTATTCATTGGTCTTTAGAATGTAGCTTTCTGTTAAAAGAAGTTCTTCTTGAGCAAGTTGATCTGTCAAGTCTTGTTCTACTTTCATGATTTCTTGTTCCAAAGACATGATGTTTTGAGCTTTTTCCATTTTTTCTCTTTCCCCCATTATAGGTGCTGCTTTTTCAAAGTCGGCTCTTAATTTTTGATAGCTGTTCATTTTATCCTTTAACTGATTTTCGGCAGAACTTCTTTTGTTAAGTAACTTGGTTTGAATTAATGCCGCAAAGTCATAGTATTTTGAAACCGTATCGCTGTTAACATAAGCAATTCTTATGTTATTTACAGTGTTTAACTGAACAGCTGGAGTGTTATTCTCTGCTGTTTTAGGATTATTATCGCATTGAACAATTAACAGACAGATTAAACACAAACAGCTTATCTGTTTTATTAAATTAAAAGAAATCATAATTGTGGTTTTTATATGGTGGTCATAAAATTTTGTACAGTTTCAATGAATTCGAAAGGTACTGAGACCATATCAGCATAATCATTTCCTAGCTCATAGTTACCATCTTCATCATTGTTATAGACCCACCTTATTCTAACATCTTTTTTTAGCTGGTAAAGCTCATCAAGTAAGACCACGATGTTCAAAAGAAATTTTGATGAAGAAATATTTATTGCACTTAAGTTAAGAGTGAGTATAGTGAGGCCCGCTGGCTGCTTAATGTATTCTTTAATGTGGTTTTCAATTGGAGTAAAAAAAGAATCTGGCTCTTCTAAAGTACACTGACCTTCAAGGACAAATAAACCTTTGTCAAAATTAAATGAGACTAAAGGGGTTTTTTCTGACGCTTCTTTGTATAAAAGATTCATACGTTGTTAATACATAACAAATATCTGTAATAATTTTATTTGTAGCGTAAATAAGAGAACTTTTTTTAAAATGGTTTAAAATCTTTTAAATATAGTGGAACAAAATACGCCACATCTTCAAAATCCTTGCTTTTAAACTTGGTGTATGTCATTCTTGACATTCCTCTAGAAAAGTTTAATTCTTGCGGATTGATTAAAGGATGATTAAATGGTTTCCCCTGAAATTTTTTTGCGCCACTTCCAATAAAGTGAACATATTCAAATTGACATAGGGAATCTAAAAATTCTTGATCTATAATTTTAGCATCTAATGGGTAAACGATTTCTTTTTTTTCATTATAACCGGCAGTATAAACTTCATCTCTTCTAGCATCAATCATTGGAAAGTAAATACTGTTGGGTTCTTTATTTAATATTTCATAGTTCTCCATCATAACGTCTATGGTATTTACAGAAATTAATGGCTTGTTTAGAGCAAATGCAATCCCTTTTGCAGTAGAAACTCCAATTCGTAGTCCTGTGAACGAGCCAGGACCTGAAGCTACACCAATGCCATCTAAATTTTTAAATGAAATACCACTGTTTTTGAGTACGTTTTTAATTAGAACATGCAGCTGTTCTCCATGTACGTATTTGTCACTTAAAATGATTTTTTCATCAATCAGTTCGCCGTTAATTGAAATACAAACTGAACATGTTGTAGTTGAAGTTTCAATATTTAAAATGGTAATCAATTTAAATTCCGATTACTTTTTTTTGCAACTTAAAATTTTGACCTAAATATACTTTTCTGACTTGTTCATCCTCGGCTAGTTCTTCTGCAGAACCAGATTTCAATATGGCACCTTCAAATAATAAATAAGCTCTATCCACAATGGAAAGGGTTTCTTGTACATTATGATCAGTAATTAAAATTCCTATTTTCTTCTCTCTTAGTTTGAGTACTATCCTTTGAATATCTTCAACTGCAATTGGATCTACGCCTGCAAATGGTTCGTCTAATAGAATAAAATTAGGTTCATTTGCTAAACATCGAGCAATTTCTGTTCTCCTTTTTTCACCACCCGACAGTTTTATGCCCATGGTTTTTCTTACGTGTCCAAGACCGAATTCTTCAATTAATGATTCAAGCTTTATTTTTTGTTCTTTTTTTGAAAGAGAAGACATTTCTAATATCGCCTTAATGTTATCCTCAACTGATAATTTTCTAAATACGGAGACTTCTTGCGGAAGATAACCTATACCCATTTTAGAACGTTTATACATTGGAATTTTAGTAATGTTATTTTGATGTAAAAACACATTACCTGTGTCAGGCTTAATTAATCCTACAATCATATAAAAAGAGGTGGTTTTGCCTGCTCCATTAGGGCCTAATAGGCCCACAATTTCTCCTTTTTTAAGGGTTAAGGAAACATCTTTTACTACTTTTCTTCCTTTATATGTTTTATTTATTTTATCGGCCTGTAACTCCATGACATTTCAGATCACTTTATTTCTTTTTTCAACTCTTTTAACGACTAAAACACCTATTTCGTATAACGAGTAAACGGGAATAGTAACTAACAATTGGCTTACCACATCAGGTGGTGTAATGATGGCCGAAAGTATCAGTATTACTACAAGTGAGTGACGTCTATACTTTTTTAAGATTGCTGAGCCTAAAATTCCAATTTTGGCTAATAAATACATAATGACTGGAAGTTCAAAGAATATTCCTGTTAAAAAAGTGGAAGTAGTAATCATAGACATGTATGAACTGATGGTGAAATTATTTTGTATTTCGTCAGTGAGTTTATACCCACCAAAAAATTGCACGCAAAGGGGACTTATCAAATAATAACCAAATAAAACCCCCAAGAAAAAAAGAAAACTGGCATTAAAAACAATCCATCTTGTAGCCTTGATTTCTTTTGCTTTAAGCCCAGGTTTAATAAATGACCAAATTTGAAAAAACGTGAAAGGAAATGAGACAATAAAACCACCAATCAGTGCAAAATACATATTAGTTGTAAATTGTTTTGTCATTTCAATAGATTGGATTTGAATAGGGATGTCATCAGCACACAACAAGTCATCAATTTGTAATTTTTCAGATAAAAGACAAAAAAATTGATAAGTAGGAAAATTGGTTTTGGACATGTTGAGATATACCAATTTAACGATAGGATCAGTGAAGTAAAATAGAACAACAGCAAGAATGAGAATAACAATTACAGATCTTACTAATCTCCATCTTAATTCTTCAAGATGCCCTAGAAATGACATTTCATTTTCTGATGTTTTTTCACTCATGGATGCAAATCTAAAACTTTGTATGGTATTAATTCACATATTTGAAGCTGTAAGACGATTTTACCACATGCTATTTAAAATTAAATCGTACATAACGTTTTTATTAGGGGGCATCTCGAAATACGGTGTCCATTCTCCATTTTTGCATCATTTTATTCAAGATGTTCTAGATCACAGAGGCAATTTTTATTGTTTTCCCGCAATTGAGTTGGTGAGAAAAAAGTTAAGTCGTAATAAAAGAACTATTAAAAAATTGGATTTAGGTGCGGGTTCGTCCTATGGTAATAAAAATGAAATACCCATAAATCAGATTTTAAAACAGGAGCAATCTAGTCCCAAAAAAGCAAAATTATTATTTAAAATGGTTAACTTTTATAATCCTGAAAAAGTACTAGAAATGGGTACATCGCTAGGCTTTACTACAGCTTATCTAGCCAATGCAAGAAAAAATAATGAGGTTCTAAGCGTAGAAGCGGATAAGCAAAAGTGTGAAATTGCGAGTAAAACTATTAATTCACTTGGAATAAAAAATGTAAAAATTATCAATTCTACTTTCAGTGATTTGATAGAAAAAGCAAGTCATTGGCATTTCAATTTTATCTACTTTGATGGCAATCATACCGATCATGCCACACTTTCCTACTTCCATTGGGCTGTTGAAAAGGTGTGTGAAAATGATGTGTTTGTTTTTGATGATATATACTGGTCAAAAGAAATGAACCACGCTTGGAAAAAGATTATAAATCATGAAAAACCAACGCTTACATTGGATTTATTTAGCTTAGGAATTGTATTTTTTGATTCCAATCTTTCAAAGCAACATATTAAATTAATTCACACCTCAAATTTTTATTGATTTAAGGAACATTTCTCTGTGAAAAATTAAATCTTGAAAGTGGTGAACTTTTAAGTCTTCAACTTTATTATTGTACATCGATGGTGTTCACAAAAAAAGCAATGAAATACTCCCTTCTTTTAATTTCGATTTTACTCATATCGTGTAGTGAGCAGAAAAAAGATGATGTTAAGAAAGAATTAGATACTACAGCACCTGAAATAAATTATTTTAAAATTCATGGTTTTAGTGAAGAAAATTATGTATTTGACAGTAGTATAGTACAGAATGGAGAAAGTTTTGGTGAAATATTACAACGAATGGATATTTCCTACAGGACAATAAACAAACTGAGCACTTCTTTTAGAGATGTTTATGATATTAGAAGAATTTACCCAGGAGATAAGTATTATATCCTAAAGACTAAAGACAGTTTAAAAAGTGCTAAACTTATTTATCAACATTCACCTACGGAATTAGTGGTGATGAACTTCTTAGATTCTGTCCATTTATATGTAGAAAATAAACCAATTACGATTAAGTTAAAAGAATCTGCAGGAATCATCAATTACAGTTTGTGGGAATCGTTTATCAGTAACGATTTAACTCCTGCACTGGTATCAGATGTGGCAAATTTATATGCATGGACAATTGATTTTTTTGACATCCAAAACAATGACTCATATAAAATTATATATGAGGCTAAGTATGTTGACAATCAGTTTATTGGTGTGGGTAATATCAAAGCCATGTTATTTAATCACAAAGGGAGAGACTTGTATGCTTTTCGTTATGCATCTCCATACGAAAAAATAGAACACTACTATGATGAAAAAGGCGAGAGTATGCAAAGGGCATTATTGTCTGCTCCCTTGGAATATGTTCGGATATCCTCTAAATTTTCACACCGTAGATTACACCCAATCAAGAAAATATATCGTCCTCATTTTGGGGTAGATTATGCTGCACCTACTGGAACGGATGTAGTATCAACAGGAGATGGAAAAGTGATTTTTGCTGGTTGGTCAAGAGGAGCAGGATATATGATAAAAATCAAACATACATTTGGAGACGTAATAACAAAATATCTACACCTTAACAAATTTGAGAAGGGGATAAAAAAAGGGGTTTACGTAGAACAAGGACAAAAGATTGCCGAAGTTGGAAGTACGGGATTAAGTACGGGCCCGCACTTAGATTACAGAGTATACATTAATGGTAAACCAGTTAATCCGTTAAAAATGAATATTCCAAGTAAAGATCCAATTCCAGATACCTTAAAAGAAAAATACCTTAAGGATATCCTTTTACTTAGAAAAAACTTAGATCAAATTGAGCCTTAATTTAAAACGTACAAATATTACACTTAGAAAGATATGTTCATTTTTTCAAACGTTCATACTTTCTTGCCCTGGATTCTCTTTCGGACAACATGATATTTTAGAGCTAAAATACGGCACCTATTTTGTTGAACTAAGTAAATACGATGGAAAGTAAAATGAAAAAATTGAAATAATACTAGATTAGATTTAAGACAAATATGTTAAGGGTTTTCAAATATGTTATTGTTGTTATTGCATTTCTGTTGATCTTGTTATTAGGGACCTCTGTAGTGATTACAAAATTTTATAGTGATCAACTGAAAGAATTGGCGCTAGTCAAATTAAATGAACAATTGGAGACTCCAATTCATATCAATGAAATTTCAGTAAGTGCATTCTCCCAATTTCCCATGATTTCTTTGAAGCTAGATGGGTTTTACTTAGAAGATGTAAAGAATCAAAATGACACATTGGTTTTTGCGGAGGAATTGAGCTTAAATTTCAATGCTTTAGATATGTTAAAGCGAAATTATAACGTAAGAAAAGTGATCTTACAAAATGGGTTTTGTAAATTAAAAATAAATGAATTTGGCATAAATAATTACAACATATTTAAAAATGAAAGCGGTGGTGATAATAGTCAATTTCAATTTCAACTAGAAGAGGTATCTCTTGTTAAAATTCAATTTGATTATATAAATAAGCTATTAAAACAGCACTACACCCTAGATATATCTAATGCTTTGCTTTCTGGAGAATTTAGTAGCCTAAATTATGATATAGAAACTAACATTGATTTTAATGTAAATCAATTTCAGATAGAAGACGTAAATTTTGTAGCTCAAAAAAATGCCAATCTTGATTTAATTTTAGAAGTATACAATAACCCCTTTAATTTAAAAATTAAGAAGGGTAGTTTAAGCATTGAAGCTATGAATTTCGGTGTGTTGGGGGAGTTTAATTCAGCTGAAAATGATGATTTAACTCTAAATATAAAGGGGGACAATATCAAATTAGAAGAAATCTTTAGTGTTTTTCCTCTTGATTATCTGTATGTTTTGAATCGTTATAAATCCAAAGGTATTCTTGTTTTTGACGGTCAGCTTAATGGAAAACTATCGGAGAAGTCTTCCTTAGCTTTTACTTCTGACTTTAGTGTTCAAAATGGATCTTTTTATGACAGGCAGAGCAAAGTTGAATGGAGTGATATTTATTTAAATGGAAGTTTTAGTAATACCAATAAAAGACTTGATGTGCAATCTTTTTCTACTAAACTTAAAGAACATTTTATTAAAGGTGATTTTTCCATAGAAGGGTTTCAAAATCCAGTAGTATCGTCCAATTTATCTGGAAATCTATCTCTTGACAAAATAGCATTTTTCATTAATTCACCAGAAACTAAACTGGTGGGTAGTACTGCTTTTGATGTTCAACTTAAGGCTCAAAAAATAGACGAAAATTATAGAGTTAAATACCTAAATGGAGATGTGTCTGTTTCTGGCGGGAGTGCTTCATTTACAACGAAACAATTAGATGTAGATTTTGATGAGTTATACGTAACTCTTTCTAATCCCGATATGAAAATCAAGGGGCATAGATTTAAGCATCAAACTGATTTATTTGATTTCAATATCAACGTAAATAACTGGATCGATGTGTTTTTTAACAAATCTCAATTAATAAAAGTAGATGGAAAGATGAATTTCGACTTATTATCTACATCAGTTTGGACAGATTTTTTCAATAAATTTGATGAAACTGAAGACACTACTTCTAGTGTTGGCATTCAAATTGACAAACTTAAATTAGATATTAACACATTACATTTTGATGCAGCTTCTTTTCATGATGTGGAAGTTCAACATCTAGAGGTTAAGGAAAAAATAAAATTACATGATATTAGGGCAAAAGGCCAAGGAGGTGATTATCATCTTGATATTATTAAAATTAACAATAAAAATGATGGCTATATTATTCATACTAACGGAGAAATACATCAGATTTCGGTAGATAAATTGTTATTTGAGTTTGATGATTTTAATCAGACCTTTATAAATAGTCACCAAATTAACGGAAAAATTTCATCCATTTTTAATGCCTCTTTTTTCATAAATAACACTTCATCAATTGATTTAAAATCACTAGAATTTAATTCTGACAATACATTTCAGCATGTAAAACTTATTGATTACACTTACATAACAGATTTAGTTGAATATTTTGACCAAAGTATGATTACGAGGAATATTGTGGATATCCCATATTACAAACAAAAATCTCAAAAAGTCATATTTAAACCTTTTAAAACTAACATGTCTTTTAAAGATGGAAAATTAAATATATCCCCTACCTATCTTGAAAATAATATGTTGAATCTTCACCTAAAAGGAACTCAAGCTATTTCAGACACTGTTGATTATCACATGAGTTTTAATTGGAAGGAGATTAAAAAGAGAAACAAAAAAGAAAAAGAAGATCACCATGAAGAAAACGAGGAGATAAAGGAACTATTCCTGCATATTACAGGGCATATAGATGACTTAAAATATAGGTTCGATCGCGAAAGGATGAAAATGCAGAGAGCCGAAAAAGTGGAGCAAGAAATAGAAATGGTAAAAAAAATCATAAAGGGAGAAGAAGTTAAAGAAGTAAAAAAAGATCCAGAATTTGAAATAGAGTGGGAGGAAAAAGATTCAATTTTAGTTCCAGATCAACCAAAACAAAATACTCCAAGTAAGAAAAAAAGAAAAAAGAAGGACTCTACAAGGCTAAATAAGTTTTTAAAAAAAATTGGAGTTGAGGAAGAGCTAAAAGAAAAGCCGAAGTTTGAAATTGATCAGTAATTGATTACTCCACCATTTAAGGTTTGGACATTAGCTCTGTTTTTCTTTAATAAAGTGTTTTTGTGGATTTTAGGATAAGTTCTACATTTTATTATTCCATCCCAACTACCACCAACATTTTTAATGGTTCCCCCGTTAATAGTTAAGTTGCTGTTTTTTTCAAGTATAATTTTACTCCCATTTGGCATAATTACTTTGTTTTTCACTTCTAGTGAGTTCCCTTTTTTTACAATTATACTCCCTGATGAAATAAAACTTTTATCCCAAACGGTATTTTTTTTCACCTTTATTTTTTCAGATGAATTATCTATATTTTTTGTTGTTTTTGTCAGTTCGTCGATATTAGAATATCTGTAATGAACATAAGCTATTTGCAAGGGGGAAAGGTAATTTCTGCATAAGTTATATCCCATTATATTGTTACTGGTATTTTTATCATTGCATTGAATCCAACCAAATCGGTCAGACCTTGGTAGGTCATCAAATTGAGGGGTGTTAGTATGTCTTAAACCAATACAATGGCCGAATTCATGCCCTGTTAATTGCGCTGTTGCATATCCTCCATTTTTTAAAATATTTGAAACATTAAGAAAGTAAGGGGAAGGACCACATCCAAAGGCAGGTCCATCTTTGGAAGCTCCTGTATAAAAAACATGTAAGTAATTTTTGTCTTCATTTGCTAGTCTGACCCAATTATCTTTGTGGCAGTTTTTGTCTATTTTCTTAAAGTAGGTAATATGACCTGTAGTGTCTTCGCTGACTTGAATATTTTCCTTTAGAAAAAGTACAGTGTTTTTTTGAGGTGTACTACTGCTATTATCAATTTGCAATGTTATTTTTTCTGGATGAAAAGTACCATTGTTAAATAAAGTTCCAACTACAACTAAACTATCTAAAATGGGTTTAAATCTATTCCTTATTCCTTTTACAGTGATTGAATTAGAATCTGCATTAATCTCAATAATTTCAAGCCATTTATTATTGTTTTCTTCCTTCTTAAATTGCATTCTATCCCAGCCCAAAGAATCTATATGAAAACTTACAGTGTCAATAATGAATCTAATTCTTGAATCGTTTACATAAGGTTTTTCCCCTTTTACATTGGCTACAGTTGGAGGTTGTAGTTTGCTAAACATTTGGTTTATCCACTGAAATTGTTTGGTCAAATAATCCATAGAATCTTTAGTGATGTTTCTTGGGTCTGATTTGCTGAATTTTACAATATGAACCCAGGTTTTTATTTCTAAAATGGGATGGGTATGAATTGAGCTTTTTTCAGTTGGTATGTAGGGGCTGAGATAATCAAATTGACCATATGTGTTCGAACAATAAAACAAAAACATAAAATTCATCAACACATATAAATTTTTCATCATAATTTTAATCATTTATGGTAAAAGTACGGAACTCCATTAAATGGCGAGATTACATCTTGTTTTTCATATTAATCGCAGATTTAATTTCATTATTAATAGGTAATGAAAACATACATGTATTCATCAAGCCTTTAGTTATTCCTTCAATTGCTTTTTATTTCTTTTCTAGAAAAATAATAAAACTGAAAATTGGAAAGTATTTAGTAGTGGTATTATTCTTTTCTTGGTTAGGAGATATTTTATTAATTATTGACTCAACATTGCATTTTCTTTTAGGAATTTTCTCTTTTCTAATTGCTCACCTTTTCTATATCCTGATATTTTCAACCATCTCCATGCCTTTCAAAATCAGGGTTATACACATGGCAACCATTTTATTCTTTTTAATTTTGGCTGTCTTCATTCTCCAAATGATATGGGACAAGACAGGAAACTTACAAGGTCCAGTTCTAATATATACTATCATGATTTCAACAATGGGCGTAACAGCTACATTTAATACCATTCAAAATAGAAATTACACTTCTCTATTTGGGGCTTTGCTATTTATAATTTCAGATGCATTAATCGCGTTAAATACATTTCATAGCGTTAGCATAGAGGTTTTTAATTTTCCTTTTTTAATCATGTTTACATATATAAGCGCCCAATTAGTGTTAGTTTCAACAGTAATCAAACAAATGAACATAAACTAATTGCTGCTCAAAGTAATATAGTTGTTTAAGCCCTTGTGCCAATTGTAGCTTCTAATTTGCACAGTTTGATTTAAAAATTTATTTTCGCAACCCTAAAAACAAATTACAATACAAAATGGAATCTTATTACATGTATATCCCCCTGATTTTAGCCGTTCTAGGCTTAGTTTTTATGTTAATAAAAATGTCATGGGTAAAAAAACAAAGTCCTGGAAATGAGAGAATGCAGGAAATATCTAGAAATATTAAAGAAGGTGCACTTGCTTTTTTAAGTGCTGAGTATAGATTGTTGGCCATATTTGTTGTTATCGCTTCGGTAGCGCTATTTGGTATTTCAAGTTTGGTAGAAACTACATCTTGGATGATTGTACCGGCATTTGTTGTAGGGGCCATTTTTTCAGCCCTTGCAGGTAATATAGGTATGAGAATAGCTACGGACGCTAATGCTAGAACAACCGAAGCTGCAAGAACAAGCTTACCTCAAGCGCTTAAAGTTTCATTTGGAGGTGGAACGGTCATGGGGCTAGGAGTAGCTGGATTAGCTGTACTAGGACTTAGCTTATTTTTCATGTTGTTTGTTGGCCAATTTATGGGCCAAGAAGGGACATTTTACAATAACATGACGATGGTATTAGAAGCGCTTGCAGGTTTTTCTTTAGGTGCAGAGTCCATTGCTCTATTCGCTAGAGTTGGTGGAGGAATTTACACCAAAGCTGCTGACGTCGGTGCGGACCTTGTTGGAAAAGTAGAAGCAGGGATTCCGGAAGATGACCCAAGAAATCCCGCTACAATTGCAGATAATGTAGGAGATAACGTGGGAGATGTAGCTGGAATGGGAGCTGACCTTTTTGGGTCCTACGTGGCTACTGTTTTGGCTTCTATGGTTCTTGGAAATTACATTATTAAAGACATGGCAGATGCTGGTGTTGTCAATAGTGCATTTGATGGAATGGGACCCATTTTGCTTCCAGTAATGATCGCTGGTGTAGGGATTATAGCATCCATTATTGGTACGTTTCTTATTCGAATCAAAGATAATTCAGCAAAAGAAGCACAGGTTCAAGGTGCTTTAGATAGAGGTAACATCGTATCTATTATTATTACTGCAATTGCAGGTTGGTTTTTGATTGACCTGATGTTGCCAGAAACGATAACTGGAATGAAGTTTTTTGGAGAAGGAACTAAGGATATTCCAAGCAGACATGTTTTTTATGCTACACTTGTAGGTTTAGGCGTAGGATATCTTATTTCTATGTTTACTGCTTATTATACTTCTTTAGGTAAAAAGCCAGTTTTAGATATAGTACAAAACTCATCAACAGGTGCTGCAACTAATATAATTGCTGGACTAGCTACGGGAATGATATCTACTTTCTCTTCAGTTATTTTATTTGCGGTGGCTATTTGGGGATCGTATGAACTTGCTGGGTTTTATGGAGTTGCTTTAGCTGCTTCAGCTATGATGGCAACAACTGCTATGCAATTGGCGATAGATGCCTTTGGTCCAATTGCGGATAATGCAGGAGGTGTAGCTGAAATGAGTGAGTTACCAGAAGAAGTTAGAGAAAGAACTGATATTCTTGATTCAGTAGGTAACACTACCGCTGCTGTGGGTAAGGGATTCGCTATTGCTTCAGCTGCTTTAACGGCTTTAGCATTATTTGCTGCATATGTCACTTTCACCGGTATTGATGGAATCAATATTTTTAAAGCAGATGTTCTAGCTGCTCTTTTCATTGGTGGTATGATTCCGGTTGTTTTCTCTGCATTAGCTATGAAGTCAGTTGGTAAAGCTGCAATGGATATGGTAATGGAGGTAAGAAGACAATTCAAAGAAATTCCTGGCATAATGGAAGGTACAGGTACTCCAGAATATGGAAAATGTGTCGAAATTTCTACGAAAGCGGCTCTAAGAGAAATGATGCTTCCGGGTGCAATAACGATAATTACTCCCATTATAATTGGTTTTGCCATGGGTGCTGAAGCATTAGGGTCCTATATGGCTGGTGTTGCCGTCTCAGGAGTATTGTGGGCTATTTTCCAAAATAACGCAGGAGGCGCATGGGATAATGCAAAAAAATCTTTTGAAGCAGGGGTAGAAATCAATGGAGAGATGACATATAAAGGATCAGATGCACATAAGGCTGCAGTAACTGGGGATACCGTTGGCGATCCGTTCAAGGATACTTCTGGACCTTCTATGAATATTTTAATTAAGCTAACCTGCCTTGTAGGGTTAGTAATTGCTCCAATTTTAGGTGGACACAGTTCACATGATGCTTCAAGCAATGAAGTTATTGTTACGGACGAAAAAAGAGAAACTAAAGAGGTTATGGTAACAGTAGATATGAATACAGATACTACGGATGTTAGCGTGATCAAAGTCGTAGCAGTAAACGGTAATGATACGGTTACAAATAAAGAAATCACTATTGAAGGAGAAACTCCTAATATGGATTCTATTATCAATGAGGCAAAGTCAGCTGCAATGGATTCTTTATAAAGATTAAAATAACTTAAATTTAATCCGGCTTATGCCGGATTTTTTTTGCTTGTATGTTTGTAATCATTGACATTGGAAATAGCATAACAAAGGTGGCTTCTTTTGAAGGCGACCACTTGTCTAAATTGATTAAACTGAAAGATCAAGAAGTGATTACCCATCTTGAAAAATTCAATTCATGTAAGGGCTTAATATCATCTGTAAGGAACGGAGAATTGACTCAAAAGATTCAGAAGATCTGCAAGTCATTTTTGAGTTTGGAGGAAAGTGTAAAACTACCCATTCAACTAAATTATCGAACTTTAAAAACTCTTGGTAAAGACAGGATTGCAAATGCAGTAGGGGCTCATTCCTTGTATCCTAATATGAACAATTTAGTAATAGACTTAGGAACATGTATTACTTATGATTTTATTGATAGCAGAGGTGTTTTTCAAGGGGGAGCAATCTCTCCAGGAATGGGGTTAAGATATAAATCTCTAAATCAATACACAGCTTCACTTCCACTAGTGAATCCAACTGGATCTACTCCGAAATTGATAGGAAAATCCACAGAAAAGTCCATTCAATCCGGAGTTGAAAATGGTATTTTATTTGAGGTAAAAGAAACTATAAATCAATATAAAACCATTTATAAGGAACTAAACGTTTTAATTACAGGAGGAGATAGGCTATTAATAAAATCAATTGCAGAATATGAAAAAAATGGCATCTTTGCAGTTGAAAATCTAACCTTAATAGGGTTAAATCAGATTTTAAAAGAAAATGTTAAGGTTTAAAATAGGACTTGTAATTGTAGTTTCTTTTCATTTTGTGTTGGGGCAACAAGTAAATACATCTCCTTTTTCAAGGTATGGAGTTGGTGAGATAAATAATGTTTTGTCGGCTTCTTATTTAGGATTTAGTAATAGTTCAATTGCATTTAGTGACCCTCAATTTATTAACATTTCTAATCCAGCTTCCTACTCTAGAATGCGAAAGCATAATCCCTTATTTGATGTTACTATTTCTGGTAAATCAGCAAATTATAATTCTAATTATAATGGAAATTTAAATTCATCTTCTGGAACTAATCTTGGCTTAAATAACATGTACCTTGGTTTACCTATCTCCCAAAAGTGGGGTGCTGTTATCGGGGTTAATACATATTCTTCTCAAGGCTATGAAGTATCATCCACATTTTCTGTAGATTCTTCACAAGTATCAAACGTTTTTCAAGGAGATGGGACCGTAAATCGAATATTTTTAGGAACTGGTTTAGATTTAGTTAATAGAGGTGACTCGGTTACTTTTTCAATAGGAGGTAATGCCTCGTACATGTTTGGTAACTTAGAAAGATTAAGTTCAGTAGAATTCAGCAATCCGAATACATATAACAGCAGGATTCAATACAGATCTTCAATTAGTGGCTGGTTATTTGATGGAGGTGTTCAATTTATGAAGAGAATAACATCAAGAAAAAAGAATAAGATATACCTAAGAATGGGAGCCCATTATTCATTAGGTGCTGAATGGCAAACTTCTAATGATTATTTCGCATACACTTTTACCTATAATTTTGGTGTTCAGGAAATCCCAAAAGACACCCTTTCATCGCGAGAAAATCTAGATGGAAGTTTTTCAATTCCTGAAAAGATGACTTTTGGAGTTGGTATTGGAAAAAACAAGCAAGATAGAAGTAGTTGGGATTTAGCATTTCAATATGAAATCAGAGATTGGACTACATTTCAGGAATCCAATTCGATTGAGTCATGGACTTCCCCCCAGTTAGGGACTAGTAACAAGATGTCATTTGGTTTTAGATGGACTCCAAATTTAGATTTTGCCAATAGCAGTAAATCTGTTTTTTCAAAATCTACTTACAGCATTGGAGGACATCAATCTATGTCATACATTTTAATAGATGAACTTAATTTAGACCATTATGGCATAAATTTTGGTCTAACTGTACCGTTGCTAAGTTCAAGATCCTTTTCTACCATGAACCTTGGGGTAGAATTAGGGAAACTTGGAGACTTAAACAATGTGAATATTGAGGAAAACTATATTAATTTTGCAATCGGTTTTACCATGGCGCCAGATACTAGGTACGATCGATGGTTTAGAAAAAGACAATATGATTAGAATTAATAACATGAAGAATACATTACTATTAGGTGTTTTTTTATTGATACAATCTGCATTTTTTGCACAAGATTGTAAAAACCAGTCTACTGACAATTATGGAGAAGACAGTGTAAATTGCAGAAAAAACTTTGCCTTATATACAGGTTATTTGAAGCAAAAAAATTACCAAGACGCTGCTATTTTTTGGACTAAAACACAACAGAGGTGTCCTCAATTGAAATCAAATTTATACGCAAATGGTGCTTACATATACAAGCAACTAGTCAAAAGCAAAAAGAAGGCGAAATCTACTGATGCAAACACATATAAAGATTCGCTCTATTTGGTGTATGATAATTGGTTTGAAAATTTTGGATTTTGCAACAAGACAAAAGTGTCGTTAGCTAAGGATATTATTTACATAAATGATCAAAAAAAGTTTCCTAAAGCCTATTCGCTTTATAAAGAAGTCATTGATAGTGAGCCTCAGATAATTACTTCTACTGATGTGAAATACTTCTTTGTCTATACGGGAATGTACATGTTAAAAACAGGTAAAATTGAGTGTGAGGAATTTTTATCTAATTACGAGACCCTATCAGCTATTTGTGACAACAATATTTCAAAAGGAAATAAAGTTGAAAAATTCACAAATGTTCAGAATATAATGGATAAAAAACTAGGTGAAACACCCTGTGCTAGCTGTGAAAAACTAGAAGAAATTTATACAGTTAAATACGATAATAATAAGGAGGATATGGATCAGGTCCGAAAAATATTTTCCAGCTTAAGCAACAATAAATGTACAGAATCAAAACTGTATCTTACACTGTTAGACAAGGTGTTGAATGACCCAAATAACCCTCCTACATCAAAAGATTTATACAGTGCAGCTATTTCGGATTACAGAAGAAAAGATTTTTCAAAAGCGGAAGAAAGATTAAACCGTGCATTATCTATTTCTGAAGACGAAGCGCAAAACCAAAAGACATATGAAATTTTATATGACATTGCTTTCAATAAGAAACAATATAAAAAAGGCTTTAATGTGGCTGGGAAATTATCAGACCAGTGTGCGATGAATGATAAAAAAGCAAGAATTATTGCAGCTAGTTCATCAAATTTTGGCAATAGCGCATTAAATAAGAGCTTGATTTACTGTTTAGCTCTGGAATACGCATCTAAATCCTGTGGCAAAACATCTTCAGCTGCGTTAAACAGTTGGAAAGGTCAGTTACTTCCTAAGAGTGAACTTATTATGCTAGATATTAAGAGTGGAAGTAGCCAACCAGTTCCTTTTTGGGGGCAATATGTTGAACTTAAAACTAGGGATTGAGCATTTACAATAAGTCAATAATTTTTCCATTATTTTTTTTATTCATTATTACCTCTTGCTCATCACCAGAAAAACAGTTGGTGTTGAATACGGAAGTTGCATCTGATGTTTTCTCTGAAACGGCTATGGGTGTAACATTAAATTTTTCAGAGCTTGGTCAATCAAAACTAATGTTAAAGGCTCCTAAATTGGTTCGATTTGAAGATGAAGAAAATCAGCTAATTATGGAGTGCCCAACTGGTCTTGAATTGACTTTTTTTGATTCTCTAAAAAATATAGAATCTGTTCTTACAGCAGATTATGGGAAATTATTTACGCAAAATCAATTGTTAGATGTTCAAGAAAATGTGGTTTTTCACAATCAAAAACAAGACACTTTATTCGCTATAGAATTGCTAATTGATTTTGCAAAAGACAGTATTTACTCAAAAAATGAAGTAACTTTTTCCAATATTGAGGGTAGAATTACAGGAAATTCGTTAAAGGCAAATAGTAATTTTACTTTTTTTGAGCTTTCTGATATTTCAGAAAGTCATGTAAATTATAAAATGGAATAATGGATTTAACTAAAAAAATAAACAAGTTTGCAGAACGATTCTGGTTAGTAATTGCTGTTTGCTCTACAGTGGCTGTAGTTGTATTCAGGTTCATTGATGGTTATTTTAATCAATATTACTTATTACTTGTCCCATTTACTTGGGGTATATATTTAGTACGTAGGGGTTTGCGGATTAGGTTAAATAGAGTTAGTTCACAAAAAGACCATAAGAAATAAATGTCCATTTTACTTTTATTTTCTTTCGTTCTTCTTTCACTTTTATGTTCTGCTTTTTTTTCAGGTATGGAAATTGCCTTTATTTCCTCCAACAAGTTGAAAATGGAGCTAGATAACAATAAAGGGGAAATAGGTGCAAAGGTTCTTTCTTATTTTAGTGATAAGCCGGCTTGGTTTATTGCGACCATGCTTGTAGGTAATAATATAGCATTAGTTATATATACTCTATATATGGCTGTGTTATTAGATCCTTTTTTGATGGCTGCTGGTCTTGGGTCTTCTTCTATTTTATTATTACAGACTATTTTTTCCACCATCTTCATTTTAATTTTTGCTGAATTCTTACCAAAAGCCATTTTTAGGTTAAATCCTAATTTCATACTAAAACTTTTTAGTGGAATTCTATTGGTATTCTATATTTTGTTATGGCCTATAACAGCGCTTGTAGTATCTCTCACTAAAGTCATTTTACGTTTTTTTGGTAAAGAAGATGGAAGTGACGAAAAGGTGAGTTTTAAAAAAACAGATTTAGATCAGTATTTAGAAGAACTCAAAAATGACTTGGATGAGGATGAGGAAATGGAACATGATGTGAAGATATTTCACAATGCACTTGGATTTTCGGAAATCATAGCAAGAGATTGTATGATTCCTAGAAATGAAATTGTGGCACTTGAGATAAATGAAACCATTGAAGAATTAAAGTCACAATTTTTAAATACAGGATTTTCAAGGATTTTAATCTTTAAAGAAAATATAGATAATATTATTGGATACGTACATAGTACCGCTTTATTCAAGTCACCAGAAAATATAAAATCCGCATTAATGCCAGTTGGTATAATACCAGAAGCAATGGCAGCTAATTATATTTTAGAAGATTTTATAGCTAAAAACAGAAATTTAGCGATTGTGGTGGATGAATTTGGCGGCACATCAGGTATTGTTACCATGGAAGATATTATTGAAGAGATTTTTGGAGAAATAGATGATGAACATGATCAAGAACTCTATATCCAAAAGAAATTATCATCTAATGAATTCGTTTTCTCTGCCCGTTTAGAAATTGATATGATTAATGAAAAATACAGGTTGGGACTTCCAGAAAAAGAAGAGTATGAGACTCTTGGAGGGTTAATTATTGATATTGCTGAGACGATCCCTCAAAAAGGAGATGAATACCAAATTGATGATTTTTATTTTAAGATCCTAGAAGTTGAAGAGACAAAAATTGTAAAGGTATACGTAAAAGTAGATGAAGAAAAATTTAATTAAATACCTTTTTCATTAATAATCTTCCAGGTAAATAGGACGACATAAGACCCACTATTGTTAGAACGGAAAGTAAGAAGAATAGATCACTTATTTTGACTACGATAGGCCAATATTCTAATGAAGCGTCATTAAGTTTAATAAGCTTGAACTCTATTTGAACATAACAAATAAATAATCCAATTAATAACCCTAAGAAGCTTCCAAATAAGCTTATGAGTAGCCCTTCCTTAAAAAAGATATTTCTTATTATATTTTGATTACAACCTAAAGAAGATAATGTGAAGATATCTTTCTTTTTGTCGATGATAAGCATGGTAATGGATGAGGTGATTGTAAATGAAGATAATAAGAGTACAAATATAAGTATGGCCATAACCATCCACTTTTCAGTATCATTTGCAGCATAAATAAGTTTATTCTTTTCCTCATGAGAGTTAGCCATAAGATGCGGAAATTGTTTTTTGATATCCTCTTTAATGTTGTAGATATAGTCCATGTTTTCTACATAAATTAAAATAGATGAAGCCCCATTATTACATTTAAAAATTTTGTTTGCTTCTTCGTAATCTATTATGGCAGTTGATTCGTCTATGTCAGGATTTACAGAAAACACACCATTTAGAATGAAGTGATTTTGTCTTAAGATATCTTGATTTTGGACTGAAATTTTTTGGTTTTTATCTACAGAATACAATGAAATTTCAGACATGAAATTTTGGTTCAGATCTACTTGTAATTGATGTTGAAGACCGTAACCTAAAATAATTCCGGGGAAAGACTTAAAATATAAATCTGCTTTCCCCTGAGTAAGATCATTTCCCCAATTTTGCTTTTTAAATAAAACGCTATCCAATCCAAGTACAGTTGCTGCCACCCATCTCTTGTTGTATTTTAACATGGCTGTTTCTTGAACTTGTTTAAAATACTTTATGTCGTTTTTATACTCTTTTAAATATGAAAAAATGGGATCATCTGCATTTATGGTTTTTCCTCTTTCGGGTTCTATGTACAGGTTAGCAGCATGCCTTCCGTACATATCTTCAACGTACTCTTGTATACCATTAAATGCACTTAATATAATAACTAGAGCTGCGGCGCTAATACATATTCCAAGGAAGGAAATGAAAGAAATAACGTTAATAATATTTCTTGATTTTTTCGAAAAAAGATATCGCTTAGCTATAAATGTAGAGACATTCACTATTGCTAATCTAGTTAATCATTTCATCATAATTACGATGTAACATAATAATTACCTGGTTTTTTTATGATAAGCTGATCTAACTCCATTTGTGTAAGAAGAGCATATAGTTTGGAAGGGTAAAATTTAAGATGTGTAGCCATTTGATCTGCATGTACAGGTTGATTATCCTCTAAAAATGATATCACCCTTTTTTCTTCCCTAGATAAACCTTTTTTTGTATGAATTTCAGCACGACATGCAATTGGTTGTAATTCCTCTGTTATTTGTTTAAAGTCTTGTAATAAAATGGCAAGATTATTTTTTATTAGATGGTTACAGCCTTCAGAAGACGGACAATTAATATTCCCAGGCACTGCATAAATTTCTCGGTCATAACTTCCCGCAATTTGTGCTGTAATCAAACTACCCCCTTTCTTTTTTGACTCTACCACAATGGTGCTTTGGCTTATTCCTGCGATGATTCTGTTTCTTTTTGGGAAGCTATATCTAGTTGGCTTATTTCTTGGAGGAAACTCTGAAATGACTGCCCCCATTTCCAAAATTTTTTCTATTTCTTTTAAATGACTTTTTGGATAAATATGAAGATGACCACTGCCTAAAACAGCAAAATTAGGAATATTGAGGTCAATGGCTTTTCTATGGGCACTGATATCTATTCCATACGCTAATCCGCTTACAATACCTACTTTAAATCCTTTTAGTGATTCTACGATTTGGTTTGTGATTTCCAGTCCATATCTCGTATTACTCCTAGTGCCTACTAAACTAATACAAGGTATTTCATTAGTGTTTTTTTTGCCTTTTTGATAAAGAACATGAGGTCGGTCAACACAATTTAAAAGGAGTTTAGGGTACTGTTTATCATATTGATTAGTGACCTGTATATTGTTTTTAAAACAATCTTCTATAATTTGATCAGCTTTATCTAATATTTGGTTAGAGTTAAATCTATATTTCAGGGTAATTTTTTGAAATAGCTCTTCCTCATTTTGATTAAGTAATGTTAATTCATTAAGAACTTTTGCAGATAATCCTTTGACGAGCGTTAATGCAATGGAATATTTCATAAATATTAAATCAAGTAGAATAGGACATAGTTTTTTTACGTTTTATTTGTCAATCCCGTATTATAGATTACATTTGTAGCGTATTTAACAATTGAGAGGGGACGCGGGGACGCAAGTCCCCTCTTTTTTTACATGATAGCGAAAGAAAAAGTGATAGCATTAGCAGAAGAACGTATTCAAGAATTGAATAATGACAACTATTTAGTACAGGTTACTGTCACCAACAAGAACCAGATTAAAGTAATTATGGATAATCTTTACAGTGGTGTTAGTATTAAAGATTGTATGAGTGTTAGTAGAAACATTGAGCATAACCTTGATCGTACTGTAGAAGATTTTCAGCTTGAAGTAACTTCTCCAGGTCTTGATCAACCATTTTTTGTAGAACAACAGTATATCAAAAATATTGGCAGGAATGTCAGCGTGACCACGTTAGAAAATCAAATCTTTTCTGGAGAATTATTAGCCGTTAATGAAAATGATATTTCTATACAAGAACATGTAAAACCAAAAAACAATAAATCAAAAAAAATGATTCCGGGTAACACCATATTCATTGAAAAATCAAAAATTAAAGAAAGTAAACTAATAATATCTATTTAAATAAATATATATGAACGCAATAGATTTAATCGACTCATTCACCGAATTCAAAGAGCTCAAAAACATTGATAGAGTAACTATGATGAGAATTGTAGAAGACGTCTTTAGAACCACCCTAAAGAGAAAATATGGGTCAGATGATAACGTAGATGTCATTATTAACCCTGATAAAGGGGACTTAGAAATATGGCTTAGTAGAGAAATTGTAAAGGATGTTGATCTTGAAGATGAAGGGACCCAAATTAAATTATCGGAAGCTTTAAAAATAGAACCTGATTTTGAAATTGGAGAAGAAGTTTCTCAAGAAATTAAAGTAGAAGATTTTGGGAGAAGAAACATATTAGCACTAAGACAGAATTTGGTTGCAAAAGTACTTGAGCTTGAGAAAGACGGTATTTATCAAAAATACAAGGAGAGGGTAGGCGACATTGTGAATGGGGAAGTGTATCAAATTTGGAAGAGAGAAATTTTAGTGCTTGATGATGATGGAAACGAATTGATTTTGCCAAAATCTGAGCAAATCCCATCGGACTATTTCAGAAAAGGGGATACCATAAGAGCAGTTGTAGCTAAAGTAGATTTAAGAAATAATAATCCAGTTATTATATTATCTAGAACAGCTCCCGAGTTTTTGGCAAGGCTATTTGAGCAAGAAGTGCCAGAAGTATTTGATGGATTAATAACTATCAAAAAAATTGTAAGAAATCCTGGTGAAAGAGCAAAAGTCGCTGTGGAATCTTATGACGACAGAATCGATCCTGTAGGCGCTTGTGTGGGGATGAATGGAACCAGAATACATGGTATAGTAAGAGAGTTAAGAAATGAAAATATTGACGTTATCCCATGGACAAACAATATGCAATTATTAATACAAAGATCGCTAAATCCGGCAAAAATAACCAACATGGATATCAATGATGATGAAATGAGGGTTGAAGTTTTTCTAAAACCTGATGAAGTTTCAAAAGCGATAGGAAAAGGAGGTCATAATATAAAATTAGCTTCTAAGCTAACAGGTTATGAAATAGATGTTTATCGAGAAGGAGCAGAAGATATTGATGATGTAGATTTAGATGAATTCTCTGATGAAATTGATGGTTGGATTATAGATGAATTGAAAGCAATAGGTTGTGATTCTGCTAAAAGTGTATTAGAAATTGGAGTGGAAGATTTAGTAAAAAGAACTGATCTAGAGGAAGAAACAATTGAAGAAATTGTCAAAATATTAAATTCAGAATTTGAATAAATAAAGTAAGAAAGTGAACCAGTTATGGCAGTAATTAAAAGGTTAAGTAAAGTAGCAAGAGAACTAAATGTAGGTATCTCAACCATTGTTGAATTTTTGGGTTCGCAAGGAAAAGAGGTAAGTTCAAATCCTAATACAAAAATTGATGAGGAACTATACATGCTGTTACTTGAAGAATTTCACAAAGAGAAATTTGAAAAGGAAAAAGCAGATAAAGTAAACATAGATAAGCCAGAAAGAACAGTCATAACTATATCGAAAGAAGAGCAAGCAAAAGCGGATGAAAAAGTAGATAAAATTGAAGCAAAAGCAGATAAATTATCCGGATTATCTGTGGTAGGTAAAATTAATTTAGATCCTAAACCAGCAAAGAAAGCACCTGAACCAGAAAAAGAGGTAAAAGAAGCTGAACCCAAGTCTAGTGATGAGCCTAAAGAAGAAATAAGTACCATAAAGGCAGAAGCGAAAAAACTTTCAGGGCCAACAGTTTTAGGTAAAATTAACCTTCCTGTTGAAAAGGAAAAGAAACAATCTGATGATGACAGTGATTCTTCTAGAAGAAAGAGAAAAAGAATAAAAAAAGTTAACGTCGAGAAAGCGGGTAGAAGAGCATCAAAAGAACATAAGAAAACAACAAAAGGTCCACAAAAAACAGAAGTTTCAGAAGAAGAAATTCAAAAAGAAATTCGTGAAACTCTTGCAAGGTTGAGTAATAAGGGTAAGTCAAAGGCTTCTAAGTTTAGAAGAGAAAAAAGACAGGCTGTCTCCGAAAAGATAGAGCAGGAAGAAATTAGAGCAGAGGCAGAAAAAAATGTATTAAAATTAACCGAATTTGTAACGGTTTCTGAGTTGGCATTAATGATGTCGAAGTCCCCTAATGAAGTGATAGGAACACTGATGTCAATCGGAATATTCGCCTCCATTAATCAAAGATTGGATGCAGAAACGTTAACTATGGTTGCTGAAGAGTATGGATTTGAAGTGGAATTTGTGAGTGCAGATGTTACTGCTTCTGTTATTGAGGATACTCAGGATCCAGAACTAATGGTAGATAGACCACCCATTGTTACGGTAATGGGCCACGTTGACCACGGAAAAACATCCTTATTAGATTACATTAGGAATGCTGATGTAACATCAGGTGAAGCAGGTGGAATAACCCAGCACATTGGTGCGTACTCTGTTAAACACAATGAAAAGTTGATTACATTCTTAGATACTCCAGGTCACGAAGCGTTTACTGCAATGAGGGCTAGGGGGGCTCAAGTTACAGATGTAGCTATTATAATTATAGCGGCAGATGATAGAGTAATGCCACAAACTAAAGAAGCTATTAATCATGCTCAAGCTGCTGGAGTTCCCATGGTATTTGCTTTAAATAAATGCGATAGACCAAGTGCTAACCCAGATAAGATTAAAGAAGAACTTTCTGCTATGAATATTCTAGTGGAAGATTGGGGAGGAAAATACCAATGTCAAGAAATTTCGGCAAAATCGGGTAATGGAATTGAAGATTTGCTTGAAAAGGTGCTTTTAGAGTCTGAACTTTTAGAACTTAAGGCTGATCCTGAAACGCATGCTAAAGGAACGGTAATTGAAGCTTCACTTGATAAAGGACGTGGATTTGTTACTACCCTACTTGTACAATATGGAACATTAACTGTTGGAGACTCATTAATTGCTGGTACAGAATTTGGGAAAATTAAGGCTATGCATGATGAAAACGGTCGTCCAGTTAAAGAAGCTGGACCTTCTAGGCCAGTTTCGGTGTTAGGAATGAATGGTGCATCAAGCGCTGGCGATGTATTCAATGTTATGACGGACGAAAAAGAAATAAAACAAATTGCATTAAAGCGTCAGCAACTTCAGCGAGAACAAGGTCTAAGAACTACTAAACATATTACTCTTGATGAAATAGGCAGAAGAATTGCGCTAGGAGACTTCCAAGAATTAAATGTTATTGTGAAAGGGGATGTAGATGGATCAATTGAAGCCCTTTCAGATTCTTTATTGAAACTTTCTCAGGAGTCTATTCAAATTAATGTAATACATAAAGCAGTAGGTCAAATCACAGAGTCCGATATCTTATTGGCGTCTGCCTCTGATGCGATAGTCATTGGATTCCAGGTAAGACCATCCGCTGGAGCGAGAAAATTAGCCGAAAAAGAAGAAATTGATATTAGATTATATTCTATTATTTATAAGGCCATTGAAGAAATTAAAGAAGCAATGGAGGGTATGCTTTCTCCTGAATTTAAAGAAGAAATTGTAGCAACAGCTGAAATTAGGGAGACATTTAAAATTTCTAAAGTAGGAACAATCGCTGGATGTTATGTGGTTGAAGGCAAAATTAACCGTAATCATAAAGTTCGCATCATAAGAGATGGAATAGTGGTGTACACAGGTGAATTGGGATCTTTAAAACGATTTAAAGATGATGTAAAGGAAGTTCAGCACGGATATGAGTGTGGATTAAACATTGATAAATTCAACGACATAAAGGTCGGAGATGTTGTTGAAGCCTACGAGGAAGTAGAAGTAAATAGAAAACTCTAGTTTTTAGTATTTTCCATACTTAAGGGTAAAAAATATTTCAACTGTATATTGAAATAATTCCCTCTCAAAAAAGCTCCTTCATAATCATCAAAATCTCCACCTGAACCAGCATAATAATATTTAAAATGGGTGACCAAAATGGTAGATATAGGGATATTCACCTGACTACCAATGTAAAATACACCAGCATCTTTATCTCGAAATTCTAAACCAATGGAAGCGTTAACTGATCCATTAATCCATCTGGCTCTTTCGGAGTAATGATGTATGAAATTTTGGCTACTTTTTGAAGCCACTGCTGAAGCATAAAAGTCCAACTCAGCCCCTAAAGAAGTATTCATGTGTACATTATCGCTAAGCTGTATAAAAACAAGAGCATTTAGTGGGAAAGCATAATTTATGTATCCAAAGTCACCTACATCAGAATTAGATGAACCAATAAAATTATTTTCTCCGATAAATTTAAAATTTCGTCTACAAAATAAAATACCGGATTCTAGGGTAATATTTTTTGATTTGGTATTTCTCATTAACATACCAAATTGATATCCTATTTTACTAGACAACTCAATATTTGAATAATTGTTTTCTAAAATAAGAGGCCCTGCTCCAAAATAATCAATGGGTATTAAAGGGCTTAAAGTAAATCCAAATATTTTATCTCCCTCATTATTTTGTGAAATGGTTTGACCACAACAAGTCAATAACAAAACAATGAAGAGATAATAAAGGGGTTTAGATACCATTATTGGTTTTGCATATAGGAAATGAGTGCAAATATAATAATGAGAAAACAAAAGACATAAATTGATAATCTACCCCAGTATGAGCTAATTATAGGCGAACGAAACTTGCCGAGGGCTTCGTAATTTAATTTTTGAACAATTTGATTATCCGTTTTTCTAACCCCAAATAAATAAACTAAACCTCTGTTAGATTCTTCTTCCCCTTTTTCAAAATGAATTTTTTTTTCCTTCAGTGAAGTTTCAAAATAGTTTGCTTTTTCCTTTTCATAAAAGAAAAACACTTTGTAAGCTTTATTGGTGGGATGATCCTTATGATTGGTTAATTTTAAGAATCCTTCGTCCATGTCATCCATGTCACTTGATTTTAATTATACCACTCTGTTACATATTCAATGGGTTTCCGTTGCCCTTTTGGCCAATCCTCGTTTGGATACCCCAAGTAAATAACTCCCATGCATTTGTCCTGATCTCTAATTTTTAATATTTGATTCATTTCTTTAGTATAAATTACTTTTGGAGTTGACCAAAATGAACCAATTCCATATGCAGTCGCGGTTAAACATATATTTTGAATCGCACATGCTACAGATGATATCTCTTCAATTTCAGGAATTTTTGGATTATCCCCCCTTTTCATATACACGACTACAGCTGCAGATGATTGGAAGGGTCTAGCTTGAATTTTTAGTAATTTATCCTCTCTGAATTTATCCTCAGGGGTGAGTTTTTTATAGAGATTACTTAATGATTCAGCCAATTCACTCCTGCTTTCTCCAGTATATACCTTAAAACGCCAAGGTTGAGTCATTCCATGTGTTGGAGCCCATGTAGCATTTTGTAATAAATGTTCTATGATTTCTTTATGAATTGTTCTAGAAGAGTAATGTTGAGGATATATAGTTCTCCTATTTTTAATGACCTCAGTAATTTCGCTAAGATTATATTTCATGCTGGTGAATTAAAATGTAATATTAAATCTCATTTTCTTATTTATTAAATATTTCACAGAAAATATGATAAAATAATACCTTTGTTGAACAAGTTTTGGAATGAAAATTAGCGCTATCATACCTACATATAATGAAGAAGATCATATCACAGCTGCCATAGAATCCTTGGCTTGGGCAGATGAAATTATAGTGGTAGATTCCTTTAGTACGGATAATACGGTAGCTCTTGCTCAATCGAAAGGAGTTAAAATCTTACAACGCGATTATGAGTATTCAGCTTCACAGAAAAACTGGGCTATTCCTCAAGCAAGTTACGATTGGGTATTCATTTTAGATGCAGACGAAAGGGTGGAAGAAAATTTAGAAAAAGAAATTAGTAAGATTAAAAACAGTCAACCTAAAAACGATGCATATTGGATTCCAAGACAAAATCATTTTATGGGCAAGAAAATTAGATTTTCTGGTTGGCAAGGAGATAAAGTAATAAGGCTATTTAACAAAAATAAATGTCATTATGAGGATAAAAAAGTACACGCTGAAATCATATGTAGTGGTAGCATTGGCAAACTAAAATCTCCATTAACACATTATACATTTAAAAGTGTGGCTCATTACATGGAAAAGTGGGATAGGTACTCCACTTGGAGCGCTCAAGATCACCTAGGCGCCTCACCACCTAATATTTTTCATTTTCTAGTTAAGCCTGCTTTTCGCTTTTTTAGAGACTTTATATTGAGAGGTGGAATACTGGACGGAAGAATAGGATATGTAGTATGTAAACTATCTAGTATGGGTGTTTTTATGCGCTATGTGAAAATGCAAGAAAAGTTTAAAAACTAAATTACCATTTCGCATCTGGATAGAGTAATGGTAAGTGTTGCATTTCAGCTAGTAAATAGCCCATATACTCAGTATGAAATCCATCTTTACCATATTGTAGGGTGTAGGGAATACTTTCTGGCGAGGAAAGACCAGCATCATTAAAAGTATCCGTAACGATTTTAAACCAATCGGTTTTCAAATCATGATTAGATACTCCTATACCTTCTTTAAGCATTTCGTTGTCAATTTCATTATCATAGAATAACTCATCCACATACATCCATAATTCGTTTATCGCGACTTGTAGTCTATGATTGCTAACTTCTGTTCCCTGTCCAAGACGTATTACCCAGTCTTGACTTCTTTGAAGATGATATCGGACTTCTTTAATGGATTTTTTACTTATTCCAGCAACAGTCTCGTCTTTACTATTGCATAAAGAAGTATACAATAAATTGTGGTATACATCCATAAAGAATTGCCTTACTAAAACGTATGCAAAATCAATATTGGCAACTTCAACTAAATGAAATGATCTAAAATCTTTCTCCTTTCGCTTAAAAGCAAGTTCATCAGCGGTAAGTTCACCTTTTATACTAGCGGCATAGGTTAGGAAATTTTCTGCTTGTCCTAAGAGGTCAAGGCCTACATTAGTGATAGCTAAATCTTCCTCTAAATGTGGTGCTTTACTACAATATTCACCAATACGTTGGCTTAAAATTAAAGGGGTATCCCCAAGCCTTAAGCAGTATTCATAAAGAAATTGATTCATTATATGTGTTTTACACCATCTGGAACTTTGTAGAAAGTAGGATGACGATATACCTTATCATTGGAGGGATCGAAGAAAGCTTCGTCATCAACTGATTGAGAAGAAACAATGTCATCTGCTTTGACTAGCCAAATCCCATTTCCTTCATTTCGTCTTGTATACAAATCTCTGGCAGATTGCATGGCCATTTCCTTATCATAAGCGTGTAAACTTCCTACATGCTTGAAAGGTCTTCCAGCCTTAACTTGAATAAAAACTTCCCATAATATGCCTTGATTATCTTCCTGCATTATGCTGTTTTTTGTATGCTTCTTTTCTTTTTGGCATAAGCTATGGCCCCTTCTCTTACCCATGCACCATCTTCATGTGCACTCTTGTGATGTGCTAATCTTTTTTTATTTCCTGGGCCGTATCCTTTTACTACATTCCAAAATTCATCCCAGTTTATTTCACCATAATCATAGTGACCAGTTGATTCATTCCATTTTAGATCAGGGTCAGGGAATGTTAACCCAATGTGCTCTCCTTGTTCTACCGTTTTGTCGATAAATTTTTGTCTTAGTTCATCATTGGATTCTCTCTTGATTTTCCATTTAAGAGATTGATTTGAATGCGCACTGTCTGCATCGTGGGGCCCAAACATCATTACAGACGGCCACCACCACCTATTCAAAGCATCTTGAGCCATTTCTTTTTGTTCTGCAGTGCCATTCGCTAACGTAACCATGATTTCGTATCCCTGTCTTTGATGGAAACTTTCTTCCATGCAAATTTTCACCATAGCTCTTGAATATGGACCATAGGAAGTGCCTTGTAATGATACTTGGTTTACAATAGCAGCTCCGTCAACCAACCAACCTATTGCTCCGATGTCAGCCCATGTCAAGGTAGGATAATTGAATACACTGGAATATTTCGCTTTACCTTCATGTAACCACTCTAAAAATTGTTCTCTTTTAACTCCTAATGTTTCTGCAGCACAATATAGATAAAGACCATGTCCAGCTTCATCTTGAATCTTAGCCATCAGTATTTTTTTACTTCTTAAACTCGGGGCTCTAGTAAGCCAATTTCCCTCAGGTTGCATTCCTATTACTTCTGAGTGAGCATGCTGTGATATTTGCCTGATGAGGGTCTGTCTGTATTTTTCAGGCATCCAATCTTTAGGCTCAATTTTAATATCTGCATCTATCTTAGCTTGAAAAGCTTCTAATTTTTTTGCATCTTCCATGGCTTAAAATTCAATTTCTGCAAAATTAGTAAGGATTTCATGACCTTCTAGGTTTTGTTCACCCCAATTCTTCATTTCGTCATTTGTCCATAATTTAGGAAAAAACACCCTACGTTGGTATTTTGGATGCATGTATTTTTTCCAATCGCTTCCGCCGGTAGCTTCTTCTTTTTTCTTACCACTCTCCAAGTAATGACTAGCTGTGTTATAATGTTCCATCACCCATTTTACGTTAACGGTGTGATCATAATGTCTCAATGAATTTACCAGTTTAAGGTTTTCTTTTTCATTTTTTGGAAGATTTTGAAACAACGTCCAAATGTTTTTAGTGTTGTAATCTTTCATGAATTGAATAAAGGTATCCATATACTTTTCCTCAAAAAGACGAATCATTAATGATTTCTCCCCTGTTTGATGATCTTTCCCTGCCGCTTGCCAATATAAATGCTCAAAAGCATGCCTGAACGGTGTATTTCGGTTAATCGTAGATCTAAAACGATAGTCAATCAAATTTATAAGTTCAGTACTTGCAAATTCAATCATTCGGTATTGAGCGCTTTGAAATCCGCTTGCTGGCGCCAGTGTTTTTCTAAATTTCATGTACTGCTCCACGTCCATGCCTTCACGCATGATTTTAAATGAGCTACTTAGCATATCAAAGTATCTACTGATTCGGTCTAAACGAATACTGAAGAAATCTGCAGTCAACTTCTTTTTAAAGGCCACTTGTTCAATTTCCCATAGAATCATTTTGAACAGTAATTCATTAATCTGATGATAAACAATGAATACCATTTCGTCTGGTAAGGTAGATCGTTGAATTTGAAGATTGAGGAGAGCATCCGTTTGAATGTAATCCCAGTAATTAAGCGGCTTTCCATGCAATAGTCCCTCAAAGTGGTTTTCAGCATTTTGTCCCAATGCTTCAAATTTCTTAGAAATGTCGTTAATTAAGTTATCCAAAATTCAAGTATTAAAGTGTACCTCTTTTCTCTTGTTCTCTTTCTATGGCCTCGAATAGAGCCTTGAAATTTCCCGCTCCAAATCCTAAAGCTCCCATTCGTTGGATAATTTCAAAAAATAAAGTTGGTCTGTCTTCTACGGGTTTAGTAAAGATTTGAAGTAAATAACCTTCTTCGTCCGCATCAATCATGATGCCTAAGCTTTTTAATTTTTCGATGTCTTCGCCCAGTTGGTGATTGTGTTCTTCTAATCTCAGAGGAACTGCATTGTAGTATTCATCGGGTGGTGTGCTTAAAAATTCCACTCCCCTTTTTCTCATTTCAGTTACGGTCCCAATAATATCATTAGTTGCCACTGCGATATGCTGAACACCAGGGCCTTCATAAAAATCCAAATACTCTTCAATTTGCGATCTTTTTTTACCTTCGGCAGGCTCATTGATAGGAAATTTAATTCTTCCATTTCCATTACTCATTACTTTACTCATGAGAGCAGAGTATTCCGTATGAATTTGTTTGTCATCAAACGAAAGGAAATTTACAAACCCCATAACATCTTCATACCATTTCACCCAGGTGTCCATTTCTCCCCACCCCACATTTCCAACCATATGGTCTATATATTTTAATCCAATAGCTGAAGGGTTATAATCCGATTCCCATTTTTTAAACCCTGGCATAAAGGTGCCGTGGTA
>JAYYEV010000003.1:0-23895 GCA_036159515.1 Bacteroidota bacterium
TATATTGTTAAACCTAAAAAATAAATAAATGGGAACAATCACAGGAATAGCAGCAATTGGCGCAGGATTAGCGGCCGTTGGTGCTGGAATTGGAATTGGTAGAATTGGTGGATCAGCACTAGAATCAATGGCTAGACAGCCTGAGATGATGGGCGACATCAGAACCAATATGATTATTGCTGCAGCACTTGTTGAAGGTGTTGCTTTGTTTGGTGTTGTTGTAGCACTTTTACAAGGATAATTAACCAATATATTATTAGCTAACCAATACGATTGGTATTGGTTAGCTTAATTTAAAAATTAGAAAATGGAGCTAGTTACACCCGGAATCGGTTTAATGTTTTGGACAGTAGTTATTTTTACACTGTTATTAATTTTATTGAAAAAATTTGCATGGGGACCTATTCTTGATTCTGTTGACAACAGAAATAAAAATATTGAAGATGCATTAGCAGCTGCAGAAAATGCAAAAAAACAAATGGAAGAATTAACTTCTAATAATGAAAAGATTTTAGCTGAAGCACGCCTAGAAAGAGAAGCTATTCTAAAAGAAGCTAGAGCAATCAAGGAAAAAACAATTGCCGATGCTAAGAATCAAGCTTCTAATGAAGCGGAAAAAATCATTACCTCAGCCAAAGAACAAATAAATAACGAGAAGATGAAAGCCATGACTGATATCAAAAATCAGGTTGCTGATATTTCAATTGAAATGGCTGAAAAAATATTAGGAGCTGAACTAAAGGATGCGAATAATCAAAAGAAATTAATTGAAGAAGCGCTTAAAAAGCAAATAAACTAAAATGATCGCATCTAAAATCACGAGCAGGTATGCAAAGGCACTAATTGATTTGGCAAAAGATCAAAATGCGCTTGATTCGTGTTTAACTGATATGGAGCTACTTAAAAATTCGTGCGTGACTAACCATGAATTACAACTGCTTTTAAAAAGCCCTATCATTAATTCCGATAAAAAATGGGGAATATTAGAAATGATTTTTAAATCAAAAGTGTCTGAATTGTCCATGCATTTTATACAAATACTCACAAAGAAGAAAAGAGAATTTCTTTTGCCTCAAATTGCTGAAAACTTTATTCAACTTTATAAAGCTCAAAAAAATATTGCTGTAGCAAATGTAATTACAGCTACTCCATTAAATGATACACTTAGAAAAAAAATTATTGAATTCATAGGTGCAGAAAACAAAATGAAAATTGAGTTAAATGAAGAGGTGGATGAGAGCATTTTAGGTGGTGCAATAGTTAAAATTGGAGATAAACAAATAGACGGTAGTGTGAAAAGAAATTTAAAAAATCTTAAAAAAGCATACAGTCAAAACTTATATATAAAAGACTTTTAAAACAGAGAAATTATGGCAGAAATTAAACCAGCTGAAATATCAGCAATTTTAAGAGAGCAACTATCGGGATTTAAGACAGAAGCTCAGCTAGAAGAAGTAGGTACGGTACTTCAAATTGGTGATGGTATTGCTAGAATATATGGACTTGGTGGTGTTCAATATGGTGAACTAATTGAATTTGAAAATGGTTTACAAGGTATTGCGTTGAACTTAGAGGAAGATAATGTAGGTGCTGTTCTTTTAGGCGCCTCAAACGACATTAAAGAAGGGGACACGGTAAAAAGAACTGGAAGAATTGCTTCTGTTAAAGTGGGTGAAAAAATGCTTGGTAGAGTGGTTGATACGCTTGGTAATCCTATTGATGGCAAGGGGCCCATTGAAGGTGAACTATTTGAGATGCCTATTGAAAGGAAAGCTCCAGGCGTAATCTACAGACAACCCGTTAATGAACCACTTCAAACAGGTGTAAAAGCGATTGATGCAATGATTCCTATAGGAAGGGGTCAAAGAGAACTTGTAATCGGAGACAGACAAACTGGAAAAACAACAGTTTGTATAGACACCATTATAAATCAAAAAGAATTTTACGACAGGGGTGAACCTGTATTTTGTATTTATGTAGCTATAGGACAAAAAGGTTCAACTATAGCTGGTATTGTAAGTAAATTAGAAGAAGCAGGTGCAATGGATTATACTGTAATTGTAGCGGCTAATGCATCAGATTCTGCTCCAATGCAATTTTATGCTCCTTTCACTGGAGCCGCCATTGGTGAATATTTTAGAGACACTGGTAGACCATCTCTTATTATTTTTGATGACTTATCAAAACAGGCCGTTGCCTACCGTGAAGTTTCATTATTATTAAGACGACCTCCAGGGAGAGAGGCATATCCAGGTGACGTTTTTTACCTGCATTCAAGATTATTAGAGAGAGCTGCAAAGATCAATAACAACGATGATATAGCTCAGCAAATGAATGACCTTCCTGAATCTTTGAAGGGAAAGGTAAAAGGCGGTGGATCATTAACTGCATTGCCAATTATTGAAACTCAAGCTGGTGATGTTTCCGCATATATTCCAACTAATGTGATTTCAATTACAGATGGGCAGATTTTCTTGGACTCTAACTTGTTTAATTCTGGGATTAGACCTGCTATTGACGTTGGAATATCCGTATCTAGAGTAGGTGGTTCAGCTCAAATTAAGTCTATGAAAAAGGTATCTGGAACATTGAAATTAGACCAGGCACAATATAGAGAACTTGAGGCCTTTGCCAAATTTGGATCAGACTTAGATGCAGCTACAATGAGTGTATTAGATAAAGGTGCAAGAAATGTTGAAATTCTAAAGCAAAATGAAGGTTCACCACTTCCTGTTGAAGAGCAAGTTGCTATTATATATTGTGGTTCTACTGGGATTATTTCAGGAATACCCACCAATAAGGTAAAAGAATTTGAAAGTAATTTTCTCGAACTAATGAGAAATAAATATCGTGCTGAACTTGATGTATTAAAATCAGGAAAATTAACTGATGAAGTAACTGATGTTATAAAAAAGGTAGTTGCTGAGATGTCAAAAGCTTATGCTGAATAACTCATAAAATGGCAAACCTTAAGGAAATAAGAACACGAATTACTTCTGTAGAGTCAACCATGCAGATTACCTCTGCTATGAAAATGGTTTCAGCAGCAAAGTTAAAACGTGCCCAAGATGCAATAACTCAGATGAGGCCTTTCGCACAAAAGTTCAATGAAATTTTACTTAATGTGTCTAGTTCTGTTGAGGGTGGAGATCACCGTTTAATGAAAAAAAATAACGGTAAAAAAGTATTACTAATTGCACTCTCTTCAAACAGAGGATTGTGTGGTGGATTCAACAGTAATGTCATTAAAGAAGTAAAAAGGGTAATCAAAGAGAATCCAGATAAAGAGTACTCTATTTTGCCTATAGGAAAAAAAGTGTTTGATGCGTTTAAAAAAAGTACTTTAATTAATGGTAGTGAACTTCTACCTAAGGAATGTGAATTAATTTGGGATAATCTCAACTATAATTATATAGTTGAAGCCGTTATGAAGGTTATTAATGCATTCGAAAACAATGTTTATGACGAATCTTTTATTATTTACAACTCCTTTAAAAACGCTGCCGTTCAAGAATTAATTAATGAGAAATTTCTTCCTGTTGAACCTATTGAAGATTCTAGTGAAAGTATATCCAGTGATTATATTTTTGAACCGAACCAAGAAGAGATTTTGAATGACTTGATTCCGAATTCTTTAAAAATTAAATTTTACAAAGCTTTACTGGATTCTTTTGCATCTGAGCATGGCGCAAGAATGACAGCCATGCACAAAGCAACCGACAATGCAACAGAAATGAAGAAGGAATTAACCTTGTTCTATAACAAAGCAAGACAAGCTTCTATTACTAGTGAAATTTTAGAAATTGTTGCAGGTGCTGAAGCATTAGGAGGTTAAACGACAATTCATATTTTATCGTAAACCCTTGACATACTCAAGGGTTTTTTTTTATTTTGATTATCGTGTTTAATGTTTCATTTTCCCTAAAAAATAGAATTTACTTTTCCATGATAGCCATGGTTGTTGTTTCCCTTGTAGCGATAGGAATAACCACCGTTTACTTTTTTAAATTACAAAATGATGAATATCATTTAAAACGTATTCAACGAAAACAAAAGACGGTAAATCTATCTCTAGAATATTTTTTAAATGACTTAAATCCAGAAGAAGTGGATGATTTTGTCTCCAGAGAGTTTGATTTGAAGGTGCATGAAATAGCAAATGTGAATTCATTAAATATTCATGTTTTTAACACAAAGGGAGAAGAGCTTATTAATACCGAACCAAGAGACACTGTTTTTAAAAATGGTCATCTAAATCCATTCCTATTATATAAATTGAAATCCGCTGAAGATGGAAAATATGTAGAAAAAAAAGAAAATGGACCTATCAACTCCTATTCTTATGTAAAGAATAAAAAAGGAGAAGATATGGTTGTGATTAACATTCCTTACAATCCGTTAAACTTTACTGCAAAGACAGAGGTTAATTTATTTCTTGAAAGACTTTTAGAAGTTTTTTCCGTATTATTTATAGGAGCACTTTTAATAGCTTATTTATTGACCCGATACATAACAAAGTCCATAGAAGAAGTCAGAAAAAAAATAGAAGGCGTAGAAATAAATGAAGCCAACGAAAAACTAATATGGGAGAAACAAGATGAAATTGGAGTCTTAGTTAATGCATATAACAAAATGATAGACAAATTAGAAATTAGCAAAAAGAAGTTAGCCAAAAATGAACGTCAAACGGCGTGGAGTGAGATGGCAAAACAAATTGCCCACGAAATTAAAAATCCGTTAACACCAATGAAGCTTAGTGTTCAGCATCTAAGAAGAGTAATATCCTTAAAAGGTAAAGATGAAGAACACTTAAAGCAATTCGAAGACAAAATGATAGGGCAAATTGACTTACTCACTGAGATCGCAGATGAATTTTCCAACTTCGCTGAATTGCCAAAGGCGAAGATGAAATCTGTTGACTTAAGTGTTATAATTAGAAACACTATTGGTTTGTATAATCATCACAAGCACGTGAAAATTGTATATAACAAATTGAACGATATTGTAATATTTGGTGATGAGAATCAGCTGACTAGGGTTTTTAATAATTTACTTAAAAACAGCATACAGGCAGTTAATTCAAATGGGGAAATTTTTATTTCAACAAAGGTAAATAGCATACACAATGTGATTCTTGTAGAAGATAATGGAAAGGGAATACCAATTGAAATTGAGGATAAAATTTTCGAACCAAAATTCACTACTAAGTCTTCTGGCAAAGGGTTAGGTTTACCCATAGTCGCACAAATTATTCGTAATCATGGAGGTGAAATTTCAATAATGAAAAAAAATACAAAAGGAGCCTGCTTTAGAATTACATTACCCATTTTTAAAGATGAGTCAGAAAATTGAGGGCTTTTTTTTGAGGTCAACTAAGCTAAAACAAAACGTATTGCTTGTGGACTTATATACCTTTCAATACGGACGGTCATCTTTTATATTTACACATCAAAAAAAATCCCCTTTCATATTTCAGCCTTTCCACTTTTTTTCTTTTCAATCGAATTATAATCCAGAAAAAAAACTAAATCGTGCAAACAATCATGAGCTCATATTTCCTGTACTAAATATTGTAAGTGATGTTAGAAAGACTGGACTGGCTATTTTATTAACAGAAATTCTAAATAAATGCATAAACAATTTTGAAATCAGTCCAAGCTTATATGTGCATATTAAAAAAATGATTATTTCTTTTGAACATCAAGACTTTAACCCAGCCTTTGGTATTTTCTTTGTAAAGGAAATACTTCATTTTTTTGGTATAAATCCACAAAATAATTATGACGAAATCCATCCATACTTTAATATCTCAAACGGTCGCTTTGAATCCAAAAAAAATGATTTTTTGAATGATACGTTCCCACATGAAGAGTTTCATCAATTATTAGGCATGAATATTGATAACATTTTCGGTATGAAAATTTCAGTTAATAAGCGTAGAGAAATACTTGCATTACTCTTAGATTATTTATCATATCATGAGATATTAAATCAAAAACAGATACAATCTGTTCAAGTGCTACAATCCATTTACGATTGAAAACTAAACTTATTTCAAATATTAGTCTTCTTTTATTGGTATTTGTAAATACGATTTACTGTCAAGAGTTAAAGATAATTGATGCATACGGTAATGCCGTGAAAAGCAAAACGGTGGTAGTAAACAATGCCTTTTCTGATACGTTAAAGACAAACAAAAGAGGGAAAATAAATATTGGTAAAAATAAGGGCTATCAGTCCATTACCATTCTAGATTACAATACTGTCGTCCCAAAAGACAGTATAAAGGGTGGCGTTCTTCAAATTACACACCATAACGCGGATGCACTTCCTACATTTGAAACCCAAATATCAAACCATTCTCATATCCTAAACAGTTTAAAAGAGTTTGATCACGAAATCATTTCTGAAGAAAAAATTTTAAACTCTGATTATTCTACATCTGCTGATATTTTGCTTCTTACTGATGGTGTGACCATTCAAAAGAGTCAAGGAGGTGGAGGAAGTCCAATTATCAGAGGTTTTGAAGCGAATAGAATTTTGTTGATGGTTGATGGTGTTAGAATGAATAATGCTATATATCGTAGTGGACATGTACAAAATAGTCTGACTATTGATCCATTTATAATTGAAGATTTTAATGTCATTTATGGTCCATCCGCTGTTACTTATGGAAGTGATGCCATTGGTGGTGTGATTAACTACATTACAACCAAGCCTAAATTGTCATATAAAAAAGATACTACCTTAGAAAAAATCAGATTAATTACGCGGCTCAATAAGGGGGCTGATGAGCTGACAAATCATATCGATTTTAATTTTGGTCAACATAAATGGGCCTCTTTTTCCTCCTTAACTTTAAAACAATTTGGAGATATTGTGATGGGAAAAAACAGACCGCATGGCTATACGGATTGGGGGAAGGTTCCTTACTATGTTAACCACCTCTTTGAAACTGATAGTCTGATTGAAAATCCGAATCCAAATAGACAATTGAATATTGGATATAACCAAATAGATGTCACCCAAAAGTTCCTATTAAAGCCTAATAAACATCTTGAAATATCTACCAATTCTCAATTTAGCACATCCAGCAATATTCAACGATTTGATCAACTAAACAATTATAACGAAAATGGTGTTCCTCAGTTTGCTACCTGGGAATATGGTCCGCAACTAAGAATATTGAACGCCCTAAATTTAAGCTGGAATAAGCCCACCCCATTATTTGATGACATCTCATTAAACACATCTTACCAACAAATATCAGAAAGTAGAAATGTAAGGCAATTCAATAATCCTTATTTAGAGGAAAATAACGAGCAAGTTCATGTAGTTGGGTTTAATTTATGTGCTAATAAGTCACTTGCAGAAACACTTTCCTTAACCTATGGGGGAGAAGTTTATCTTAATTCTATTCAGAGCTCAGCAAAAAGGACAAACATTCTTACACAAAATGATTTTTCTCATCTAAGTAGATATCCATCGAGAGGAAGTAATATGATGATGCAGGGTTATTATGGGATGATGAGGTGGCAAAAAGAAAAATTAAGTATTGTTTCTGGGGTTAGATTTGCCATAAATAAAATTAATGGGCAATTTAACGATTCGATTTTTGGTGTCTATTTTGGAGGAATAAACGTAAATAATAATGCCCTTAACGGATCTTTTCACATAAGTTATTATCCTAATATTAAAACTAAATACAATTTGTCTCTAAGCACGGGGTTCAGAAGTCCCAACGTTGACGACCTAGGAAAAATATTCAATAAAGATGGCTTTATTACAGTACCTAATGTTAACCTTATTCCCGAATACGCTTACAACAGTTCTTTAGGTATTTCAAAAACGTTTTTATTAAGAAAACAAAATATTCTAAAGCTTAAATGGAATGGATTTGGAACCTGGCTAAATAACATGATTATTAAAGACGATTTTGTTCTAAACGGTCAACCCTATTTAACTTGGAATGGTGTACAATATACTATTCTAGCTAACCGAAATACTAATCAAGGTCTTGTATATGGAATAAATCATTCTCTTGAATTAAAGATAAGATACATACAAATTAAATATGCCCTAAATTACACAAAAGGAATAACCACAAATATGGGTATGCCTATTGGGCACATACCACCTATAACAGGTAACTTTTATATAACCCTCATGAAAAATAAATTTACCTTTTCCGTTTTCTCTTTATTTAATGGGGTTAAAAAACGAACTGATTTTGGTCCTGGAAATGTAGACAATCCATTTGAAGCTGCAGATCATGGATTTCCATCATGGTACACATTTAATGCTCGTGTATCATCCAATATAAACTCAAGATTAAACCTAGCTTTAAGCTGCAATAACATCTTTGATGTGCATTATAAAACATTTGCTTCAGGCATAAGTGCACCGGGAAGAAATTTAGGAGTTACTTTAAAGTTAGTCTATTAGATTGATTTCAGACTTGTAATTTAATGGGGTTATTGGAGAGTCTTTCTTAATGGAAAGTACAACAGATGTTTGCATTTGACCTATTTCTTCAATTTGGCCTAACTTTTCTTCTAGAACAATATCAAAAGAAGGAATATCCTTGGTAATGATGCGCAGTTGATAATCAAAGTTACCTGTTAGTTGAAGGCACTCTACAACCTCATCTATTTTATTTATACCATCCATAAAATTAAGTACTGCTGTACTTTTTTGGCGAATGAGGGAGAGTTGTACAAGAGCCATAAACCCCAAGCCTAGTTTTCCATTATTAACTTTGGCATGATAACTAGAGATTATACCCAATTTTTCTAATTTCTGAACTCTACCAAGCGTTGGTGCAGCAGACAGCCCCACTACCTTACTAAGCTCAATATTTGTAATTTTGCTGTTCTCTTGTAAAGCTCTTAAAATCTTTAAGTCTATAATATCTAATTTCATTTTCTTAAAATTTCGGAATAAAAATACGTTTAATGAGCGTTTTTTAAAATTTTATTTCAATAAAAAATTGAAAAAAGTACAGGTCTCGAAGGGGAAGCATCATTTCTAAGGTTTGAAACGGACAAATTCAATAAATACATTCCATCTTTCAACTCATTTGGAATGCCTATAAATTCCGTAATAGTGGAATCTTGATCTAAAGTCGAAGGATAATTCCAGAAAGCGCGATGAGATAACAACATCCCATCGTCAAGTTCTTTATCCACGGATGGTTGATCAATTAAAAGATGTCGTATTCCTTTTTCTCTTATGTATGCCGCGGTTTTTGGATGTAGATATGGCCAATTCGTTCCATCATAACTCTTTGTTCTTAATTCATCCAAATTATGCTGTGTTTTAATAATTATAGCTTCAGTGTTAGGGTTTATTTTGTTCTCTAATGCCGATTTCAAAATGCATAAATCTCCTTTTTGTATTGGTTTTTCAAAATTACCACCCATCAATGTTGGTTCTACAGAAATAAGCTGAGCAATAAAGTGAAATTGATTTAACACCCCATTTACTGGAACATCCTCTTTTGAAATATGACCAACTGATTCTGTATGCGTCATGTTTGCATGAGGGTTAATCTTCACTTCTTTAAAATTTACAGGACCTCCTTCTTTAACACTGCCAATAAAATTTTCACTTCTAATCACATTGGAGGTGATTGCAGTAGAATACCAAGCTTTAAAACCTGTTTTTTCTTTGGTTTCTAACGAAATGTCTATTGGTTTAGTTAAATCCGCTTTTGCTAATTTTTGGCCTAATTGAAATGTGATGATCATTACTTTAAAATAAATAATTCTCTGGAAATAAATTCAGATAAGAGCCATTTTTCTTTATTCATAACTAAGTTTTTATTTTTTATTTTTATTAAGCCTTCATGTAAAAAACGGTCAATTTTGGCATTAAAATCATTCCTGTTTTTCTCATTCAAAAATTTTAATGCTTCAGATAACTTTACCCCCTCACTTGTCCTGAGTCCTAGCATGATAAGTTCGTTAAAATGGTCTATCTCTGATAATTCTTCTTTTTGTGGATGAAAAGTGTTAGATGATACTTGTTGTATATACTGGGCATTACTAGAAACGTTCCAAGATCTGTAAGGAAACTGATAGGAATGTGCTGAGGGTCCAAACCCAAGATAATTATTTTTTTTCCAGTAATTTTTATTGTGTTGTGAGGACTTCCCTTGCAAGGAAAAGTTTGAAATTTCATAGTGAATATATTGATTTGAATCCAAAAGTTGGGCTATAATTTTAAACTCTTCTTCGCTTCTAGTATCGCTAATTTCTCTTAGTTTTTTTTGCTTTTTGAGTTGCCCGAAATACGTTTTATCTTCTATGGTAAAATGATAACATGAAATGTGAAATGGTTTAGTGGATAAAAGGTTAGATAACTCTTTTTTTATATCGCGGTTGGGATAACCAGGTATTCCATATATGAAATCAACGCTTACATTTTCAAAACCCATTTTCTTAGCTAAAAGAACAGACTGTAATGCCTTTTCCTTATTATGGCTACGATTCATCCAGTTAAGAATATGATCATTTAACGACTGGACTCCAATACTAAGCCTATTCACACCTAATTCACGGTATCCCCTTAACAACGTTTCTGTAACGTCTTCTGGATTGATTTCAACAGTAACTTCAGATAATTGTGATGGGTTGGTATATTTACTTATTTGGTCTATTATTTGCTTCATTTCAGAAATAGCTAAAACCGATGGAGTTCCTCCTCCAAAATAAAGGCTATTATAATTTCCTGAAAACTCTTTTTTTCTGATATTAATTTCTTTACAAATGGAATCTGTCATTCTTTTAATGTGAGTCATATTGGTTGTGAAATGAAAATCACAATAATGGCAAGCTTTTTTACAGAACGGGATATGAATATATATTCCAGACAAACTCAATAAATTTAATTGCAAATTAATGTTGTAATTTTACAACAAATTAAATGTAATGATAAAAGCGATTTACAATAAGACAACCCATTTAGAATTATCCCAAGATTCCATTTCAAATATGGAAATTGAAAAAATCGACATGGAGCATAATAGTGTTAATTTGAAAATTGGCAATAACAAATACCACTGTAAGTTATTGAAAAAATATCCTGAAGAAAACACCTATTTTGTAAAAGTTAACGGAAAGCTTATTGAATTAGAAAAGAAACACCACTATAGCGATGCGATTTCAAAAATCAGTAAGTACACCAACAATGATCAAAAAATCAATAAGCTAGTATCCCCTATGCCTGGTCTCATTTTAGAAATTCAAACAAAAATGGGTCAAAAAGTAAAAAAAGATGAGCCATTAATCATTTTAGAAGCCATGAAAATGGAAAATGTACTTTGTTCGCCTGTTGATGGTGTCATCAAAGAAATTTTGGTTAACACTAAACAAACTGTGGAGAAAAACACTGTACTTATTAAATTTGATATATGAATAAAGTACTATCTATCTTCTTGATGTTATATTTAAGTTACTCTTGCTCCTCTGAGCCAGAAACCCCTAGTAATTCTAATCCTACTGTAACTAAAGAAGTTATAAAAGAAGACATTCATGATTACACCTTAGGTGAGGTAATGGTAAAATGGACTGCCTTTAAACATGCAAGTAAGGCCCAAGTTGGGGGTAAATTCAATAGTGATTCCATTGAAACATCTGGATTTAACGGAGGAACAAATTTAATTGATGCTATAGTCGGTACTTCGTTTAAAATTCCAACATCAACAACCAGCACAGGAGATAAAACCAGAGACTACAAAATAGTCACCTCATTTTTCAACACCATGGCTAATACAAAATACATCACTGGAACGATTTCTAATATGGATAAAAATGGCACTGGTAACGTTTTGTTAAAAATGAATGAACTTGAAATTGAAAAGAATTTCAACTGGGAGCTAGATAAAAATAACTTTGAATTTTATCTCAAGACCTCCATTAATGTGTTTGACTGGGGTGCCCAAGCCGCTTTAGATGCTCTTAATGAGGTTTGTTTGGAACAACATACTGGTCCTGATGGTATAAATAAACTTTGGCCTGACGTGGATATTACTGTTATTGCAGCCCTGTAAAGTTTTTTGAGTTTTTCAAAAAATATCTCCCTAATATATCGAATTCAATATTAACTAAATCCCCAACTTCAATCTGTTTAAAATTGGTATGCTCGTACGTATAGGGTATTATAGCTACCTCTATTTCCTGATTAATCGTTTTGGTTACTGTTAGGCTTACCCCATTGATACAAATTGAGCCTTTATAAACCACAAGTTTTTCAACCTCCTTACTGCCTTCAAAAAGGTATCTCCAACTGCCATTTTCTTCCGTAATCTTAATACACTTTGCCACAGAATCAACATGCCCCTGCACCATATGTCCGTCTAATCTATCACCTACCTTAAGGCATCTTTCTAAATTGACCAAATCACCCTTTTTTAAGGTTTTCAAATTGGTAATACCTAGAGTCTCAGAAATTGCCGTTACTTTATGCCAATCTGCTTGCTGTTCAACTACCGTTAGGCATACTCCATTGTGAGAAATACTTTGGTCAATCTTTAATTCGCAGGAAATGACTGATTTTATCAAAAAATGAACATTTTGATTTTCATTTATTACATCAATTACCTCTCCAATTTCTTCAACTATACCTGTAAACATTAATCTTGATTGTTAAAGTCTCTTATTAAATGAGTAAAACCATTTACGTTTTGGTTAACTAGTCCTTGTAATCTCAGGGTTTCTACTATACAAGTGTAGTAATAAATTCCCGATGGCAAAGGAAGCTGACTTTCATAATGAATTCCTACCCATGTGAAAAAAGGTGAAGTTGCCTTAAAAATAGGATCCCCCCACCTATTAAAAAGATTTAAGTCGATTCCGCTTACATATCTAATGGGTAATATTGCTTGAAAGGAATCATTATTTCCATCACGATTGGGAGTAAATATATTAGGCAATTCAAAAAGAGGACAATTGTCAAAACAAATGGTGTCGCTAGGGGCGCTTTCATTATTGTAAGGAACAGAGTCCATAGCTGTAATATAATAACAGCCTGCCACTGAAACTTGACCCTTATAAGTGTAATAATGCTGATAAGAAGTATCAAAAATGGAATTGAAAGTATATATCTGTCTAAAGGAACTATCCAAAAAAGGTTGAAAATACAATTGATAAGAAACTGCGTCATCTGATCCATAATTATTTGGATTGGTCCAGCTAAAGGAGTTGAAGCCAAGTTCACAATTTTCTAGGCTTTGATATACTAATCTACCATCGATATTGATGATATTATTGCTATCAGAGTTCGTTGTTATTTCTGGTGGGGGTGGAGGGGTAAAATCAAAAGGAATATCACATACCCTCTGAGAAAAATTAATTATTGGGCTATTTAATGAAGCATAGGACGGTACACCTACACTTTGAATAAAATAACAATACTCTTTCTGGTTGATAAGACCAGAATCCAAATAGTAGTTAACAGATGTAGAGTCTATTAAAATGTAAAATCCTCTCAAGCTATCAGATCTATAGATATAATACTGATTGTTATTCCATGGCGTGTCAAAATTCCAAAAAAGTTCTATTTGATTATCATTAGGAACTGTGTAAAGGTGTACGCTACTAGCTAGTTCAGATTCCCCAAGTAAAGTGTCTATCCCATTTGCATTGTAGTAAATTCCAACGGAATAAAATCTATTTGTGTCAGTTGTGTTTGTAGTGAAATTAAAAGAAGTATCTAAATTTTGTAATGAAAAAGAGGGAGCTCCTTGATAAATAACCTGACCTAAGTCATTTCTTACCCTGTAGTGATAGGGAGGAAGATAAACGTTTGTGTCCAAGTCAAATGGATGATACCAAACTAAAGAATCAATACCATCCGAAACGCCTGTTTTCACTACAGATACATTATTTAAGATCGGTATTTCATTTTTAATGACTACACACACCGTGTCTGTAGGACAGCTTTCGACTTGATCATAATCGTACATAGCTGTGACTACGTAGCAATACTTTTCATCAATGTTTAAATTGTTATTGTCTGTATACACAGTGTCATTAAGGTTAGAAGTTTGGTGAATCAACGTCATGCCTAAATTACTAGCAATGCCAGGGTTATCACAACAATTTGAAGTTGGGTTTAGGGTACCTGTTTTACGGTATACACTATATCCTGTTGCATTATTACAAATAGGCTTACTCCACGTTAAACTCACCGCATTACCAATAGCGCTTATGGTTAGTCCTTCCAATTCTGGAGGTCTAACTTTAATGTTGAATGATTCGAAATCTGATAATGTTGGATTTCCATTATCTGTTAATTGAATATTTACCAAATACGGTGCCTGGCGTATGTGACTACAGGTAGTTCTCCAGTTTAACACTCCATTTGCATACCCATTTCCGTTTACAAAAGCAAAAGTAGCTGGGTTGGTAGGTAAATTGAATGGAAGACCGCTTGATGAAATAGACAAAAAATCTTGATTTGGATCGGATCCATTAATCACAAAATTTAATGTGTCATCTACATTAACACATTGATCGGGTATGGCTACAATTGAGGGTGGATTATTTGGACATTGAGAAGTAACCGTTAACTGAACGTCTCGAATGACATAACCAATTTCAAATCCATTTCTCCATTCTGTAATTTTTATAGTGAAATTGTATTCCCCTTGCATTTGTGGGTTAGACCAAAAAACGGTTCCAGTTAGTGGATCTATTCCAAAAGAAGAACCCGCATTTTGTGGAACTAAATTAGGTAACGTATACACTGTGTTTGCTAATGACATAGCACCCTGACCTAGAGGGTAAACTAAAGCATAAGATAATGAGTCTCCATCTGGGTCATAGCCCATGGGGTTGTAAACATAAGGCTTATTTACGCATGCTATTTCTGGGCATGGGCATTCATCAAATTGAATTGAACTATTGGGTCCTAAAAAAGCAGAAATATTAATGACACTTTTCAATGCAAACACAATTTGATCACTTGAATTAATATTTATTATACCCGCATTACGATTTGGGTCCTCTACTGTTAATGTATGAAGCCCTGGTGAGGCAAAAGTGTGTGTTCCGGTGTATTCATTTTCTTTGTACTGACCAACCAGTAGCTGTGAAGTCCGCTGAAACGTATCTGAAACAGCATAAGAGGTTCCTAAATCAAAATCTATTATTAATTCTTCTCTATCTGGATTTTGATTTCCTCCGATTCCTGGGTCAGTGCATGTTTTAATGGTTATAGAGTACGTTAAGCCCCCTATATGTTCGTAAGTTATTTCTCCTCCTCTATTGTGCGAAGCATGCAAAAGCAGTGGGAATAGTAAATTAACGAGAAATAATCTTTTCAACATATTATTACAAAAATACTGAAATCAGTATTAAAGAACGATTATGTGTAGTTCATTATTTCTGTTCATGCAATATATTTGTCCATTATTGAAATTATGAGTAATACTAAAAAAATTGGAGTCACAATAGGAGACCCAAATGGTATAGGGCCTGAGATTATATTAAAAAATTTTAAAGATAAAAGGTTACTTGAGGAAGTAACTCCTATTGTTTTTTCTACCAAGAATATTCTAAATCAGTATGTTGAATTGTTTGATTACCCTATTTCAATCCATGAAATAAACAGTTTAACACAATGTAAAGAAGGTCATGTAAATGCCTTTACTATTCCTAAAGATTATCAAATTCAACCTGGTACATGTTGTGAAAAAGCGGGAGAGATCTCATTCGTGTCATTAAAAATAGCGTCTAGCCAGATGATGAATGGACAATTAGATGCTTTAGTTACTGCGCCCATCAATAAAAGTAATATCCAAAATGATGAATTTCAATTCAGAGGACATACTGAGTACTTTACAAGTCTTTCCAATACTGATTTATCGTTGATGCTGATGATTTATCAAAATTTACGAGTTGCTCTAGTCACAAATCACTTACCATTAGCAGCTATTTCGTCTTCATTAACTAAAGAACTTATTTGTAAAAAAGGAGAATTATTAAATCAAACATTAATAAAAGACTTTGGGATTATTAAGCCAAAAATAGCCGTGCTGGGTTTAAATCCTCACAGTGGTGATAAAGGATTAATAGGGAATGAAGAAGAAGAAATTATCAATCCATCTATCAGAGAACTAAAAAAAAATGGGGTGCTAGCATTTGGCCCTTTCCCAACTGACGGTTTTTTTGCTAATAACGGATATTCAAGATTTGATGCCGTATTAGCGATGTATCACGATCAAGGTTTAACTCCTTTTAAAATTTTGAGTCAAAATCATGGTGTAAATTTTACTGCTGGACTACCAATTGTTAGAACTTCACCAGACCACGGTACAGCGTATGATATCGCGGGTAAAGGAGTAGCAGATGAAACTTCTTTTAGAAATGCTATTTACTCCGCCATTGATATAAGTAGAAAAAGGATAAAATAATCCTTAAAATTATCTACCTCCACTTTTCTTTACAGTTGATGAAGATCTTGATGTTGATTTAACTGGATTTGATTTTTTTACTGAAGTTGAGCGACTTCCTGACCTTGGTGGAACAGAAGTATTATTGTTTTTTCCCTCTTCCTTATATGTATTTGTATCTTCTTTTTCTTTGTTATTTCCTTTGATGGTGTTTATGGGTTTAAAAAAGGAATTGGTGTTTTCTTCTTCTGATTCAGGGTCAGAGATTGTATTCGTTTTATTTGAGTTGTTAAAATCAAAGGTTTTTTGCTGAATTACTGGCACTTCTTCAGGTTCTTCATCAAAATGCTCATAATAAAAATGAATGTATTTCGTAGCTGTGCCATAGCTGTTGGAAATCTTCAATTCTACAGAAACCATTTCATTTGCTGGAAGAGCTACTTTACCTACAATTGTCCCGCTGCCGCTATTAAACTTGAGGTTACCCAAATCTGAAGGAGATGTGGAATATTCAAAAACCGTATTCTGATCAACATGATTTGCATATCCATCAATAAATACGGTCGGGGTTGTAGTATAAATAGGTCTTTTGTCTGTTGAAAAGCCTCCATATTTTCTCAATTTTATCACTGGAATTGTGCCTTTTTTTATTATTTCTATTCTGTTGTTCGTGCTTCCAGCTGAATTTGAAGCTTGTATCTCTACTTCATTAACCCCGGCGTTAAGTGTAACGTCTACTAATAGTTTTTTATTGACATGGTCAAAATAAAAGGGTATACCATTGCCATCCAATAACACATTAATACTAGTCTTATCGCTTACATTTCGCACTACACCAATTATCTTTGCAGTATTAAGTGTGGTTTCATTGACGCCATTTTTATGAGAGGACACCACTATTTCAGGCTTATTAAGTACTTGTAAATACTCCAATTGTCCAGAAAAGGAGACGGGGTTACACCCATTGTTTGCTATAATATTAAAATCATTTAACCCTGTTCTACAATTGAATAATGCATTAACATCTCCAGTTTGTGGGTCAAAGGAAAAAGTCTGTGGTACTCCATTTAACGTAATCTGAATTTGACTTTTTAAAGAAACCTCCTTTACGTTAAAAGAAATTATCTGCTTTGGTGAATTAACAATAGCCTTGTTTCTTCTTAGGTAAGGACTTACCCAATTTATAACGGGGTCTTGACAAGGGGGGGTGTTGCCAAAATTAAAAGTTATGGTTTCCGTGACTACCCCACAAGTGTTAAATGCCACAATTTCATATGTATGGGTGCCGGGATTTAAATTTAACGTAGTTACAAAATCACCCGTGTTTACGTCAAAATTATAACCTCGAATGTCCACACCGTTTTCTTTAAATCGGATTGTTTGTGTATGTAATATTTTAGCTGTAATTGAAACCATATTATTTGTTGTATTCACCGTATTTGTAGCTGGTGATACTAATTGGATATTTGGATTATTACATTCCACTGGTGTATAATGAATAGTAATTGATTTTTGAGCTGTACCTGTGCTATTATATGCTTGAATATTAAATGTATTTACACCTGGAGATAACTGCAATTGACACTGAAAGTTTTGAGACATTGGGTTGAACAAAAACTGACGAGAAGGCACATTGTTTAAATATGCTGATGCATTTTCGTATTTATCAACATGCTTAATAGTTCCCCTAATCGATAAGAGATTATTCGTAGTTGAAAAAATGTTTTCCTGAGGATACGAAATGTCAATTATTGGGGGTAGTAGGAGTTGTGCTTGTTGAAACTCAATAACTGCAATATCTTGATCGGATCCAAAGCTGTTTTTCCCTTTTACCAACACATTATTTTTTCCTGGTGTAAGATTAAGGTTGACTTCTAACTGCTTTGAAGCTGGGTCAAAAGTATAATTAGATAAGGTGTTATTATTTAATTTTAGCGTTATATCCGATCTACTGTTTACTCTAAGCAACACTGCCTTAACGTTTATATTTTGATGTTGACTTATGAACGGATTTGTTGACGGTTCGATAATATTTACATCTGGTGGTTGTTGATTAGAAAGATCTTGATGAACAATAATTACTCTATCATCGTCTGAACCTACCTCATTTTCCACCTGTACATAAACTGGATTATTTCCATTATGTAAAAGAGCCTTAAAACGAATTTCACCATTGCTTGGTATAAAATCAAATGGAACGGATTGGTTATTTACCGTTACTTTATTTATTTGCTGTATCCTAGTGATGTTGGTACGAGCCTTTACATTATAAAATTGATCTCGTGTAAAGAGTGTGTCTAGTATTGGGTCTATGATATCTACTTGAGGTGGTGTAGGTACCTTATATACGATTTCTCTTGATGAGCTGTCTCTTCCAAAATCATTTTTGGCTTTTATCACTACTTTATTTATTCCCTGTTGTAGTATTACGTCTGTTGAGAAAATGTTTGTAGAAGGATTAAACAAAAACTGAGTTGAAGCACTTCCGTTATAGAAAAATTGAATGTCTGATTTTTGACTTACATTTAATACGAATGAGGTGATATTTTGTTGTTGATCTTGAGTTTCGGTTAATGAACTAAAAGGGTGTGTTATATCCACAACGGGAGGGGAACCGATAATTCGTCTTTTATAAATGATGATGGTTTCATCTTGATCAAAACCATGGTCATTTACAGCCTTAATTTTAAATACATTTGCTCCTGGCTGTAATTCCACATTATATAATAACCTTCTTTGAGCTCTATCAAATTGAAAATTATTTCTGCTAATAATTATGCCATTGTGGGTGAGCGTAATTTGTGGTTTAGTCTCTACATGATAGATTCTTGCTTGTAAGTGAAATAAACTACCATGTACTTCCAAATTATAATGTGATGGATTGGTAATATTTACTGTTGGTGGAGCACCTGTGCTGGAATAAGAAATTTCATCCGTATTTTGATTGGAAGTATTTCCCGTTCCTGTGCTTGTGGTTGGGGTTGTGGGGGTAGTTGGCTTAATGGTCTCTTCTTCTACATTTTCTTCGATGTAAGACTGCCTTATTCCTCTATTACGGAAAATATCAAAATTAATTCTGAATGCCGTATAATGATATTTGTCATTTATATTATCATCATTAAACCCATTGATTTCACTGTTTAATGCATAGGTAATCTTATGTTCGAGTCCTACAGAAAAAGAGGGAGACAGCTGATATCCAACACCTATCCCCAGAGAGGGCATAAACTTCAGTTGATTTGTCATCACCACTGTTTCAAACTCCATGTCACTCTCCCTTTTAATTTGTCTTGCAAAACTGCGGTCATCATTACCTGGATTAAAATTTGAATAATTGTAAGGAACTTGACCATTTAAATAATCGGCCTTAACACGATAATCAACAATTCCTAGTCCTCCAAATCCGTACAATAAAATACCTGTTTTTTCTCTTAATTTATGCAAAGAAAGTACCCCTTCTAGACTAAATTCATTTAGATCCATCCTGTAATTTTTATACGCTTGGGCTGATATGTATTGTTGATAGAAGGGATTCAGATTATGAACGGAGTCTAAAGTGGTTGTCCAACCGTAATTTACACCCCTTAAATATCTAAATCTTAAATCTAAAGCGAAAAATCGATTTCCTGGAAAATAGGCAACAGTCTTACCAAATGTAAAACCACCACTTAACTGAGCAAAGGGTTGAGCATAGTTCGTGTCGTTTTCGATCATTACCAACTCTTTCTCCTGCCAAGTTCCACCTGTGTTAAATCCCAAGTTCCATCCTGTATCATCAATATAATTTACGTATTGTGAGGAGGTTGTACCGTGCAATAAAAGACCTACAAAAAATAAAACGTAAAATTTAATGTTCATAATTTTATTTTATCATTTATTAACATATATCATGCCAATGTATTTTTTTCTAGATTAGCAGACGCTATAAAAAGTGTAATCAAGAATATCCACTAAAATAATGCATCAAAGACATTTTTATCTAATTTATATCCTTGTTTTTGGACTTTTTTTTTCTGGATATAGCCAAAGTCCTTTAAATGATGACTGTAATAATCCCGCTCCATTGTGTTTTGATGAATGGGTTAAGGGTTCAAACTACAATGCAACAACTCAAATATGTGATCAATGTAGTGATTGGAGCAACGATAACAATTGTTTTGAACTTCAAAATACAGTTTGGTTTAATTTTTTAACCAATGAAAGAGGAGGTAGTGCTACCATTAAAATCAAAAATATACAATGTAATGGTGACACAAATAATACATACTATAATCAGCTGGAGGCAGTGGTGCTAAGAGCAGACACCAACTGCGTTCACACCTCTTATGAATTTATTTCTAATTGTCAAAATGGTGCAAACGTAATTACATTTGAATTTACCAACTTATCTCCTGAGCAAGAATATATATTAGTGGTAGATGGAAGTGTAAATCCAATGGACAGCTCAATATTGCCTGCCTCTTGCGAATTCGAAGTGGCAGCATATGGAAATGCTGTAGACCCTTTTGTTGATGCCGGTCAAGATGTATTTACAGCGCCTAATGTAGATGCTTCTCTATCGGGGTCTGGATATGGAAACCCTTCATGGTATCCTGATAACAATATAACCAATTCATCTATTTTTAACCCTATGGTTTTTCTTGACATGAATACCTTATTCGAATTGACTATTACTCAAGAAATAGGATGTTCTTACACCGATCAAGTTATGGTTTATGTACAAGAACCTCTAGAAATTTTCAATACCATTACGCCAAACAACGATGGTTTTAATGATACTTGGAAAATCAAAAAAATTGAAAGCTATCCACTTTGTAAAGTAAGTATTTTTAGTAGATGGGGGCAACGTTTGTACTATAATATTGGTTATCCCGAAAATAAGCAATGGGACGGTACTTATAACGGAAAAGAATTGCCTTCAGGGACATATTATTATGTTATTGAAACCAGCTCCAATATTGGAGAATCGACTTACAGTGGGTATATAAATCTATTGCGGTAAAATTGAGAATGATTATTCCTTTCATAGTATTTTCTTTAACCGTTGGTATTGTGTGTAACAATTCCATTACCGCACAACAAGAAGCTCAGTTCAGTAATTTTGTGGCTAATGCTATCTTTTACAACCCTGCGGTAGTAGGAGGAAAAGATTGTTTAGAGTTGAAATCTGGTTACCGAAATCAATGGATAGGTATAGATGGGGCTCCAAGGACAACATTTTTAAGTTTTTCCACATCAGTAATAAATCCTACACGACTTTTTTCTGAATCACATATTGGCTTGGGAGGATATTTCCAAGACGAATCATTTGGTTCATTTAAAAAAACCACATTTAATTTATCATATTCTTACTCTTTCTTGATAAAGCCTAAAGTGACTTTTGCTTTTGGTATTCATGCCGGAATACAACAATTAGGAATTGATGCTGGAAGTATACATCTATTTCAAAGAAATGATCCAATCTTAGACGGTTCAGGAAAAATTGTATTGGTGCCTGATGGGGGAGTAGGATGTTTTTTTGAAAATGACGATTGGTATGTAGGATATAGCTTAAAAAACATGGTAATGAACAATTGGCAAAACTTAATAATAAGTGAAGATTCCCGTTTGAATATTCATCATTTTCTAATGACTGGAAAGCGATTTTATGGGAAAAAACTAAATTTTGTTCCAAACTTAATCGTAAAACATGCGGGAAGAAGTATCCCTGCAGCAGACATTAACTTCAATTTCGAATATAAAAACCTACTTAATGTTGGTGTTTCGTATAGAAATTTTGATGCTTTTTCAGCTCTTTTTCATCTCAATATTTTAGATCACATAAATCTATATTATGCTTACGATATTACAACTTCCAACATTCAAAAAATGGGCTCGAATACGCATGAATTCATTGTTAGCTATAAAAATTGCCCTAACAGAATAAAAGGCCCATCAACATGTCCTTTATTTTACTAACTAAACCTTAGTAATGAAGGTTTCGTCATAATATTAGATTATTTGGGCAACTTTTACTTCTTTAATTACGTCTTTTTATTTATTTTCAACAATGAATGTTACTTTTCAACAAATTATGGGAACCAATTGTGGAATTTTGCGTAAAGGGAAAACTTAATTAAGGATAAGGTGGCAGTATATAGGCATTTACATAGAGTAAGTTTATTACTTTTTTTATCATCCATTTTTTGCTTGTATGCGTTTAAAACCGTTCAAGCACAATGTAATACCATAAACTTTACGGTTAGCGTTACTTCAGATTACAATGGTGCTTCAGTTTCTTGCCCAAATGCTTGTGACGGTGAAATCACAGTAAATGTTACCTCTGCTGGGGGTCCGTTTGGTTATACCTTAGAAGAACAATCAACAGGAAACATAACCGTCCAATCCAATCCTGTTTTTAGCAATTTATGTGGGTCCGGAAACTACACTATTACTGTAACAGATACTTCACAGAACGTAATCCCCAATATCTTTTGGTGTGAATCTTCTCAGGGTATTGCCATTAATGATCCACTATTACCCAATCCAAGTTTTGGATTCCAACAAGCGCCAACATGTGCAGATAGTTGTGACGGAATTTTGCAAGGGTCTGGATCATTAGGAACTGGTCAACTGACTTTGTCATGGCCTGAACTTGGTTTGTCAGGTCCTGCTGGCAACAACAACTATTTTCTATTTGATCTTTGTAGTGGCTCATATCTGTTACAAGTTACCGATGAAAATGGCTGTTTTGATACCCTACGTCAGGTAGTTGTACAACCTCCTTCCATTTTTAGTAACATTTCGCTTACGGATGCTTTGTGTGACGGAGATTGTAATGGTAGCGCTGTTGCATCTGGATCTGGGGGTAATGGGGGCCCATTCGCTTACTCATGGGATAATGTGCCTTCTTCTGGGGGAATAAGCAATACAAATGCAGCGAATGGGTTGTGTGATAACACATCGTATACATTACACATGGAGGATAATCAAAATTGCCCTTACGATACCACTTTTAATACTATTGATGTCATTCCAATTAGCATTGGTATTGCCTCTACTCAGGATGCGTCATGTTCATATTCGGATGATGGATCAATTACTATTACCGTTAATGGAGGTACTGGAAATTACACCAGTATTCAGTGGTTCGGAGGTAGCGTGATAGGTTCTGGCATAAACACAGGCGTTACTGGGCTAACAAACAATAGCCTTTTTGCAGATTCAGCATATTATGTGGTAGTAACAGATAACAATAATTGTACGCAAGAACTTCCAATGCCCGTGCTATCTTCTCCGGGAGAGATTGATATTAGTGGTACACCCAATGATATTCTTTGTAATGGGGATGCAAATGGTAGTATTTCTATTACAGCGACAGGAGGTAATGGAACCCTTACTGCTGCATGGACCACATTAGTTCCAGGTTCTGGAATTGTTCCGGGTGATGAAGATCAAACTGGTCTAAGCGGTGGTACATATAAGGTAGTTATCACCGATAACAACGGTTGTCAAGATTC
>JAYYEV010000004.1:0-4484 GCA_036159515.1 Bacteroidota bacterium
TCCTTCTGTAGGAAACAATTGAACGTTATCTGCCCCGATTTGGGTCAATTGATCACATAAAAATGCGGCTGCTTTTAACACATCGTCTTTAAATGAAAGGTCAGCACTTACAGAAGGAATAGTTAATAATTCCATCAATTCGTCTAAAAATTTTGATTTGTTACTTTCTATGTATTCTTGAGTCATTTTACTTTTTTTTTGCTGCTTCTAAAATTTTATTAGCTTCCTCTTCTGCCTTTTTTTCTACACTATCTGCACTTGAATTTGCCTCTTGTCTTAGGTTTTTGGCTTGCTGAAAAGCTGCATTTTGAATTTTTTTAGACTTCGCATTTAACTTCAGTTCTAAAGCATCTGCTTTCTTGTCCGTTTGGGATTTCATTTTTTTGGCTGTTTTCTCAGCAGCTATTTTGGCTAATGGGGATTTAGCTTCCTCTATCAGTTTGTCGGCCGCTTTATATCCTTCACCTCTTAATTTAGATACTTCTTCCTTAGTTTTTTGGTCCGCTTTTACTTTATTTCGGGTAGCTTCATTTTCTATAAGTATAGCTTTACTATTACCTTCATCTCTAATTTGTTGTGCTTTCAATTTGGCTAATCTAATAATATCATCCGCCTTTTTTTGAGCTTCCTCTAATGCGTCTTTTTTTAGCTTATCTACTTTTTCAGAAATTATGTCTTTTCCCTTTTCTAGCAAATCTGTTTTCAACTCCCCTAAACTAGTTGAATAGGTAGGGTTTTTCAAATTTCCATTTATTGTAACTGTAAATGGCATATTGCCCTTATTAATACCCACATTAGTTTCCTTTAATAAACTACTAATTGAGTTAGTGGAGTTTTTTAATTCATTAATTGGTATCTCTGTTTCTAGTTTATATCCTATTTCTTGATCCAAAGAAGTAAATCCACTTACAGAAAGGGTGTACTTTTTCAACTTTAAGGGAGTTTCTTCCATTACAAATTTCCCATCGGTAAAGGAATATGATAAGTTTAGATCTTTCATTTTTTCATTATCTCCAAAAAGAATTGGGGCATATGATTTTAACTTTTCAATGGGCGAATTACTCAAAATTTGAACCTCATCCGAAACTAATTTCCCTTTACTTGATATTTCTGAGTAAATAGGATAATAATACTCATTTAGTAAAACATCTGCTTCTAAAAAAGTAGAAAATTTACCATCAAAATATTTTACCAATGGAGTATATTTTTTTATGGCCTCAAAGTAAGTATACGATTCATTAAACGAAATATTCTTAATGTCTAACTCCATATTTAATTTTGCCCTTTGATTGCTAATACTGAAGTAGGTCCCATTTAAGGAGATTTGTCCTTTAAACAATTGCATGTTAAACTGATCTAAGTTTATCTTTCCGTCCTCTATATTCAAAGTGCCATTAAACTTTTTAATTGGCATACTATCATAGATCAGTGTATTGATGTTGGATTCAAATCTAAAATAGATGTTTTCGGGTACAGAAATCACCTCATTATAGGCTTCTAATATCGTTGAATCCGATGATATTGAATCTGCGCTTGTATTATCATAAGCAGGAATTAATTCATCTAAATTTAGGTAAGAACTATTCAAAGTAAACATGCCATTTAACTGCTCATTTCTTAAAACATATGGCCAATAGTTTGAGATTTCACCATTGAGTTGGACATCAGATTGGCCTGTTTTTAACGATAACTTATCTAGTTTCAGTTTATGAGGCAGTACTTCAAATGACATATTCTTTATGCTCACAGAATTGTCTAAATCTTTGGAGGTAAATTCAAAGTCGGTAAGGTCAAATATACCTCCCGCCTCAAACAGATCGTATTGTTCTTTTTCAATATCCGAATAACTTCCTTTTATGTTAATGTCGGTTCGGAATTTCCCATTTATAAATATGGAATCAATTGGGTATACTTTTGATAATTCTTCAAGATTTAGATCTGAAGACAATTCAGCTGATATAAATGGATTACTAATAAAATGATTTCCATGAAATGACACATTAAATTTAGAACTTAAAAAAGAAAAATTCATGGATTCTAAACTTACTTGCAAATCATCATAGTTTGATCCTCCAGGGAAGACAGTCTTAAATGATAATTTAATATTTTCGATAGCATCATTTAAGTCTGGATATTTTACATAACCATTGTTAATTTCTAGTAAGATATCAAAAGAAGGTATATCATTATCTGAATAAATACCATTAAAGATACTTTCAAAGTTAAATTCCCCTTCGATTTCTAAATTTTTAAAGTCCTTCTGATAAGCAAGAGGTATTAAACTTAAAAAATGTCTAAATGACTGGTCGATAGTAGCTAATTTAACATCCAATTCATAGCTATCTGGCTTCATTTTAATTCCACCATTAAATGAAATATCTAACTCATTTAAACTAGTCATGTTCTCTCTAATTTGAAAAATCATATCTTCATTTTCAAAGGCAATAGCTCCATTAAAAAGAAATCTCAGGGCAACATCATCTATTAATTTAACTTTTTCATATTCAAGATTAAATGTACTAGCCTTCGTTATCGTATTTAAATCAAAAGTATCAGCATGCATTACAAATTCCCCATTGTGATCTAAAGAATCAATATGTACAAACATTTGATATAAATCATCTCTGTATAAAAGTTGGGCATCATTTAATTCATATTTTTCCAATTTAAATTTAAAAGGAGATTCGTCTACATTAGTTTCATTAACATCTTCTTCAGCAATAGTATCTGTTTTATAAATGTCATAATTGGACTCACCATTATCCAATGTGATGAGTTGTATAACAGGGCTAGACAAAGAAATATATTTTACCTCATACTCCTGGTTCAATAGAACTTTCCACAGATCCATTTCAAGGACAACTTGGTTAACATGTATCAGTTCTACTCCATCAAATGCATTTTTGCCAACTAATTTTAGCTCTGAAATCCCAACTTGTAAATCAGGTAATGTTGAAATAGCTGAAATCGAAACATCACCAAATTCCAAATCAGCATCCAAATAATGAGAAGCCTGATCTTTAACCATATCCGCTATTTCGTCTTTAAAAAAATAAGGAATAATAATTAAAAGAGAGAATATTAATATTAGTACAGCTAGTATAAATCTGCTGATGTATTTAATGGCCTTTTTCATTTTTAAATGCAAGTCTTAAATGAGTGGTGAAATTAGGAATTATCTTTTTTCATCTAAAAAAAGAAGTCTTAATTATTTGATATCTTTAGATTATGGATGCCCGCATCGTCTTTCTATTAATCTACATGTGTTTATTAGCCAATAATCATGCTCAAATTACAATTTCAAACACAAACCCATACAACAGCTCTAATCATCTTATTAACAACGTCTTATTGGGTGGAGGTGTTTCTGCAAACAACGTCACTTATCAGGGTGATCCTATCCAAGTTGGTTTTTTTAACGCTATCAATTCGAACTTAGGCATAGATAGTGGAATTGTACTTTCAACTGGAGATATTATTGATTTAGACCCTAACTTTTTTGGATTTGGGAATATTCCTTCTAGCACAAATAGTGATCCTGATTTACTAAACGTAGCTAACAGCGTGCCCCCACTCATTAATCAGCCTTTTAATGTCACAGGTATTTTTGATGTGGCTACACTTGAGTTTGATTTTATTCCTAACTCTGATACCTTATCTTTTAACTATGTTTTTGGATCTAATGAATACTTAACTTGGATTAACTCTGAATATAATGATGTGTTTGGGTTTTTCATTTCTGGTCCTGGAATAACGGGTCCATATTCTTCCCCTTCTGGTTTCCCTAATGGTTCCATTAACATAGCAAATGTTCCTAATTCAACTCCTCCGCTTCCCATCACGATAAGCTCTGTCAATAATCTACTAAATAGCCAATATTATATTGATAATCAATCCACTTTCCCACAAACTATATCTTGTAATGGATTCACCACATTATTTACCGCAACCACAGTGGTTCAGTGCGGAGAGATTTATCACATTAGATTGGCATTAGCTGATGGTTCAGATGCTGGTTTGGATTCTTGGGTGTTTTTAGAGGCTGGTAGTTTTAGCTCAAATGGAAGTGTGAGCGTTTCAAGCGGCATTGCAAATAATGATACCCTTCTATATGAGGGTTGTAATGCCGCTTACTTTACATTTAACAGACCAGATGCTAGCAATGACTTTATTGTTTATTTTGATGTAGATGGCACTGCTACACCCTCTTTAGACTATCCAGAAATAAGTGATAGCCTAGTTATTCCGGCAGGGCAATTTTCTGATACTCTTTTTATCTACCCTAATTTAGATACCATTTCAGAGTCTACAGAGACCGTTATATTAAATGTAATTTATGAACGATGTTCAGGGAGTCTTGATACGGTAACAGCCAATATTTACATTAGTGATTATCCACCATTATACTTAACCCTCCCTGATAGTTTAAACATATGCCATCAACTTTTCGAATCAGCTACTATACAAAGCGAATGGGGAGGTGG
>JAYYEV010000005.1:0-29647 GCA_036159515.1 Bacteroidota bacterium
TGAACCATGAGATGGACTATTGAAAAACGCATAATAGTTAGGACCTGACCCAGCTGTTATAGTTGCAACTGCTTCCCAAGTTCCGTCTCCGTCAGCGTCAGTCATCTGTAAACCATCTGAACCACCTAAAAATCCTCCACCAGCGTACATGCCATTAGGACCAACTGTAATATTAGCTGTGTTTACTGTTAATGTGACGTTATAAGTAGAAGGAGGAGGAGCTGTAGTACGTGTGTAGACAAATCTCCACCAACCTGTACCACCACCAGCACTTTGTATATCAGCAATCAATTCACCATTTGCTCCGAAAGAAATTTCGTAAGTAATTGAACTCACCGCATTTGCAGGGTCTGTTAATTCACCACCATTGTAGGCTTTTGGTAATCCGATATGAGCACCTGTACCAGATACTGTAAGTTGATTTCCTGAATAAGTGTATGTAAATGAACCTCCTGAGTGAGGTGAAACTGGAGTTGCACATCTATCTCCACCACCATCTTGCCAGTTTTCGACCCAAGTTGATCCATCCATATAATGTATGAAATTTCCATTGGCATCAAATGAAATTGAATCATCAAATAAGCATGCTCTGCCAGTAACATCACCAGCTGAATTAGACCACCAACCAATATCACCTTGATTTGGACCAACTCCTAATGCACCAGCGTTAGGTGATAATTTCCAAGTACCTACTAATGGGGAAGCAGGAGGAGGCGGAGAACACATTGGATAAGGGCAACCTGAAGATTGAGTTGATGTTGAACCATCAGAACAGTTAGGCGTTCCATATGCCCAATTTCCATAATGTATTTGATTTCCGTTTAAATATAAATGATCAAAAGCTACTGCTCCACTACTAAATTGAAATTTAACATATCTATTAAATGAAACCGCGGTAACGTTAATTGTATTAAGGCCAAGGGTCAAAGCTTGGGCAGGACCATTGTAATTATTTCCATTTGCAGTAGATTTTGCAACCCTAACATTTGCACCTCCAGAAGGTAAACTAGTTACATTTATTGTAATGGTTTGAGCTGCTTGACTAGAAGCACCATCGGAAATTTGTGCAGCTGTTAAAACATGTGTCCAAGTAGTGTTAGGTCCGCTCGAAAATAAATTACTTGAAGAAACATCTCCAGCAATAGTGGTATCTTTCCAAGCCCATGAATCTAAGTATTCCCATGGCTGACCTGTACCATCAACGTTGACATCCCCGAATGTTTCAATGTTATTAGAATTTTTAAAAAGTTCTATTGCGTCATCACCATTTTGAGAAATATCTGAATTTGCATTCAAGACGTGGTCAAAATTGTTGAAGCAAGTACCAAAATAAGAATGTATGGCTCCAGTATCTCTAGCAATAAGAATATGTTGCCCTGCAGTTACACTGATGGCAGGAAATGTATATTCTTGGCCATCAGAACCACCTCCGTTGTTGGCAACTCCTAAACCATAAATACTTAAATCTGCAATATCTTTAATCGCTACGACTTCAATGGCTTTTCCTTGTGATCCGTTGGTAACGGTAGCCATTGAGGAAGGTATTGTTAAATCCATAACACCCGCCAGAGTGAGAGATGGTACTTGAGCGCTAATTGTAGTCGAGAATAATGCGACTAGTGCTGTAAGAAATGAATAGTAGATGTTTTTTTTCATGTTAGATTGTTAAAAGTTTATGGTATAATAAACAAACATAGTAGATGTAAACTGAATTAATGTAAATTATACGTTAACTAATTTATACAAAAATTATAGAAATTAAAATTTTGTAAATCAAATTGTAAAAAAATGTTAAACAATCAAAATCCTTTATAAGATCTTTCAATTACGGTATCAGTCATTAGCTTCATTTCTGTTAGGGATTGATTGTCACCATATTTTTTTTGTAATTGAATGAGTTTAGATTTTAATTTATTTTTTAAAGTGTCATCAACTTGATTATAAATATTACGTATTTCATTGGGATCATTTTGTAAATCAAAAAGCTCCCATTCGTCCATTGAATAATAGTAATGAATTAACTTATATTTAGAAGTGCGAATTCCAAAGTGAGGTTGAACTTTGTGCCATTTAGGATATTCATAATAATGGTAATATATTTCATTATGATTGATATAACTAGAATCAATAAACATCTTCCTAAAGCTCTTTCCTTGCATATCATTAGGTATATCTATCCCTGCAAAGTCCAACAACGTAGGTGCAAAGTCCACATTTAAAATAAATTTATTTGACACTTTAGCTGATTCAATCAGCTTCGGGTATTGAATTAAAAAGGGCATTTTAAAAGATTCTTCATACATCCACCTTTTATCGAACCAGCCATGTTCGCCTAAATAAAAACCTTGATCTGAGGTATAAACCACTATGGTGTTTTCACTTAACTTGTTGCTTTCTAGGTAATCAAGCAATCTCCCTACTGCTCTATCCACTCCAGCTATGCATTTAAGGTAATTTTTAATATAAGTTTGGTATTTCCATTTTTTTAATTCTTGTCCTACAAGACTATCATGTGGAGACCAATATTGACCATTGTCTCCAAATATCAACCACTTAATGGAGTCCATTCCAGAAAGGGAATCTGGAACAACCTGTTTTAAATCTCTTCTGTTTAAATGATTTTCAATCTCCATCATATTTTCACTAGCAGCTAGCCTACCCTCATAGTCATCATTGAATGTAGCTGGTTCAGGAAATTCAATACCGTCAAATAAATCTTTATACATAGAGTCTGGAACCCAGTCTCTATGAGGAGCTTTAAATTGATACATAAGTAAAAATGGTTTAGTGGTGTCTCTTTGATCTAACCATGCAATACAATCGTCTTCTATCACTTTCGTCGAATGCCTCACAGTCTCAGTTACTGTATCTTTACCATTAATACAAAACTCCGCATTGTAATACGTTCCTTGTCCCCACCAGTTGACCAAAACTTTGGAATAATCAAATCCTTTGGGTTCTGTACCTAAATGCCATTTTCCTACAATTGCTGTTTGGTAATTATTTTTCTGAAAAATCTTAGGAAATGTTTGTAAGTCACTATTAAAGTCTCCTCCACCTTCATTTTTGAAAAAACCATTTACATGAGAATAATTTCCAGTTAATATGGAAGCTCTACTTGGACCACATATAGAATTTGTACAATAAGCCGCATTCATTAGCATTCCATTCTTAGCTATCCTATCAATATTTGGTGTTGGAGCTAGCTTTGCGAGTGGTGATCCATATGCACTTATTGCCTGATAAGCATGGTCGTCAGCCATGATAAAGACAATATTTGGTTTTTCACTGATTGTTGAATTTGATATGCTTGAATTGTTAGAACAACTTATCACAAGAACTACACAGAATGAGGATATTAAAATATAATTGAAAATTTTAATAGATAATTTTCGAAATAGTACAGATGTAAAATATAAATGATGCATTTTTAAATTTATAATTAATAATTGATTTTCTCTTATAAGAAATAGGTTTACTGTATCCTAAAAGGAATATTTGCCACAGAGTATTGATTGTAATCGTTTTTAGCAAAAACAAAAATCCTGTAAGCACCATTTTTTTTTGGTGCTTTTAAAATTAATTTATTAGTTGATTCATTTACAGTCTCAAAATCAATTTTTTCAGGTGATTTTTGGAAATCACCTCCTTGTTGAGTGGAGAAGGTTTCAGGGTAAATTTCAAAATGTAAATATACCTTTTCATTATTGTATTTATCAACGACATAGGAGAGTTCAATTTCATCACTTTTACTAAATGTATGATTTGCTTCCCAACTCTTTCCATTTAAAAATATTTCTTGAACACTTGGAGCTCTTTTTTCAGGCCAATACCCTTTCCAACAATAATGCATTACATCCACAGCCTCGGTTGGATTACCATTACTTAAATACATTCCATGCCATGTAGATGTGGACTCTTGTTTTTGCCCCCACAAAAAGCAATATGAACCCAAACACATATCAGTGTCTTGTTCTACAATTTCTTTATATCTTCTCAGACGTTGTTTTGCTTTAAATCCATTAGTAGGCTCAATTTTTGCGCCCCAATTATTGACTTTAGCCTCAAAAGGGCCATTTACCCCCCACTCTGTTATGACGTATGGTTTTTCCCATCCAAATCGTCTGATATTCATTGGAGCGTTTTCAATTGCTCCATATACATTGATTCCTAAAATGTCAATACTTGGACAATATTTTTTAATCATAAAAACTTTTGCAGGGTCTAGTCCGGCAATTACAGTCATGGTGGGATGATTAGGATCAACTTTTTTTATGAATTTCGCAATTACTTCAATAGTTTCCCAAACCCTAAAATTTGAATATTTTAAATCCACTTCATTGCCTATTCCCCATAGTATGATGGATGGATGGTCTTTTAAAAGAAGGATTTCTTTTTTGATTAATTCAATTTGTCCTTTAACATTGTAATCATCACTGTAATCAAATCCATTTCTTTCTTGAGCTACCCAAATTCCTTGACATACACTAAGGCCGTATTTATGAGCAGAATCTAATAAACTGCTCTTATTAGTACTCCACAATCTAATGGAGTTTCCTCCAGATTCCACAATGGATTTAAAATTACTTTTTGCTCCAGCTCCTTTAATATAGTAAGGCTTCCCATTTTTATAAAGCTGAAATTTATTATTTGACTCTTTAATTTCAACAACAGAAGTTTGTGACCAAATATTCAAACAAAAAAGTGAGACTACAAAGGCAAGGAAAAATCTTGAAAACATCATAATTTTAACCAGTTTGAAGGTTTATCTGGATTGCCTCTGAATTCAACAATATTAAAATCTCCCATTTCAAATTTAGATGTTTCAAGAATCTTAAATCTCAATTCTTTCATATTAGACCAATCAACAGAATCAAAATCTTTGAATGATTTAAATGGTATGATTACCATTTTAAAATCATCATTTATGTATTTAATGTTATCCTCATTAATTATTTTACTAATTCTGCGTTTTTTACCATGGTAAGATATTAGCGTTATTTGGATTTTCGGCACTTTCCCTTTTACATAAAAGTTTAATGCTGAAGTAGAGTAAATTTCAGATAAATTAGCCATTTCCCATTTGTAAAAAGGAAAACCAAATGAATTCCATTTATAATCATTAGATGTTGAATTATAATCCACTAACAAAGAAAGCGAGACATCCAGTTCAGGCAAAGTGTTGTTATCATTATTTAACTTGTTTATTTCATCATTGCTTGTGTTTAAATTGAATTTGAAATTGGAAGAATAAGTTTCATCTACTCCCCACCAATATTTTTTTTCAGTACCAAGGGTAATAGGGTGACTGCTAAATTTAAATGAAAATATTTCCTCAGAATATGAGTATTGGTGTAGATGGGGTACAATTTTAATATCATCAAGGTGGAAATCTCCCTTATTTTGAAGTTGAATTCTAAGTTCTTTTATATTAGAAATGTTTACTCCCTTTTTTTGAAATTTGAAGGTGGATAACGGAATAATTACTTTACTCCATTCTTGATCAATTTTACCATCACTGATATTGAGCAAATTTATTTTTGAAAAACATTGTTTTTCAGCATAATCTACTAATGCAAAAAACATAGGCACTTTATAGAATTCACCAGAATCACATCTAATTCTAAATTGGATAGCTGTAGAATTTAATATTGGTTTTAGGTCCTTTGATTGAAAATTACCCCACTTGAACCCAAATCCCAACCATTTACAATCTTCTTTCTTATCCCATACCACATGTATATGATCAGAGCCAGTATAATTATTAATAGTGTCAAAACTTATCTCTTTACAAGAATTACTTTTACCCCATACTCCAGTCGAATGACTATCCGAAAATATATTTTTGTACTGAAAGGATTCATATGGATCGGCAGGTAATTCTACTTCATTATAAAGTTGAACATTACTCATCGAGTTACATGAAAATAATATAAAAAGGATTGGAAATATTTTGTGATTCTTAAACATTATTGATTTAAAATATCAGCACCTTCAGTAAAGATTAAAAAATCAACATCTGTCCTTACATCTATGCCCATATTTTCCGGACAGTTAGCACTAAGACCTGGGCAGCTTTGGCATTGTAGCTTTATAGCCGTTATTTGATTTGGCTGACGTATATTGTTACCCCCGCTTGATTTGACCTCAAATTGATCATAACTTACAGAAATCATATTCCAACCTATCCAATCAACAGGTCTAATTTGATACTTATAAACCTCCATTGTATCTTGAAAAACATCAGATGCATTATTAGTTAAATCATCATTGAAAGGATGATTGGATTCTGAAATCAAAATATTGATAAACTGATCTGATGCCACTTCTCCGTTCATCCCTGATAATACTCCAAGGTTAATATAAAAATCCTCAGCAGTTGAATTTACAGCAGACATATCTAAAGGAAAATCAATACTGCCTAAAAACCATTCATTCCACCCCATTCTTCCACCCATTTTGAAATAGCTGTTTCCATTTAATGGATCATCACTAGCTGTGTCAAAGGTCATATTCATCGAAAATTGATGAAAAACAAGTGCATCTTGAGGAATCCCGTTTTCAAAATCAGCTACTATTATCCCATCATAAACCTTTTTACCCAAAATGGTTAGTGTATCTCTCAACGTATCTGGTTCTGTTGAAAAACTCAGTTCTAAAGCACAAATTTCTTCACTAAAAAAAGGAACCTCAGATGTATTTCCATTCCAACTAACTATACCTGAGTCAACCCTGTTAGAAAAACCTGTTATTTCTTTCACACTTCCTGTTTGTAGGCCTCTAATTGTAATCTTCCAGTCTACACTTTTATTAAACTCACAGTGGAATTTGACTATTTCATTATTTGAAAAGTCAGGATTTAAATTTGAAATTGAAAATGGGCTTAACAATGAAAACTCCCCATATAGGTTTTGTAAAGATGGCCCCTCATATTCATCTTTTGTGCATGCCACAAACATGATCATCATGAATATAAAATATCTTACGTAATTTGTTGTCATCATAGTTTAATTGAAAAAATGAATAGTAACCTTTGGAAATCAAAATCATTAAAATTGGCGAGATTGAATTCAGAGCCCCAAAAATTGTATTGTATATCTATGTATACATCTTTTTTAAATTGATATTTAATTCCTAGAGCATGTAAGTAATCTACTCTATTGTAATTAACTTGTTGAAAAGTTATAATCTCATCAAATCCATCTCTGACATTTAAATATTCGTTTCCAAGAGCCTTAACCCTTTTAGTAGAAAGATTAAAATATATATTATCTAACAATTCTTTCTCCATTTTAAAATCAATATGATTACTATTTAAATTAATGAATTCAATTGAATCACCTTCTCTATTTGTGATTTGACTCAAATAACCCAAAGAAAAATTGAATTCTTTTTTATGATTAAAGATTTCATTTAGGTGAACTTTTGACCACTGAGAAAAAGTTAAAAATGTTCTTTTACTGGATGTGCCTTGCCCTATAACTTCACTAAAGAATGTAGTACTAAAATTTACATCAAAATACTTCTTTTTGTGCTTATAACATCCATCAAGAAATAAACCTATTCTGTTTGGTGTTGCATCTCCATAAGGCAATGCATTTGAAAAAATAGGATTAAAATTCATGAGTGTAGGAGATATATTTTGATTATAAGTGTTTTGATCCGTTATAATATCAAAAACTGTAATTGGCCTAACTACTGCATCATTAGAATAAGTCGAATATATAGTCGTTAAATTTGACTCTGTCATATCTATTCTTCTAGACTGTGCAGCAGAACTTCTAAAATTCGGATCTACATACCTTGAACCCCATGAAATGTTAAATAAAGAATCTAATTTTGAAAATTCACTTTTGTATTCAAAAAACATACCTAACTTTTGATGTGAAATAGAGTCATACCCCACTTTGTGAGACCAACTTCTTTCGGAAAAACCAACTTGAATCTTGCTATTTACATTAAACTTATTGGTACTGTATTGGTGTATTAGTCCTAATTGATATACTGGATTTTTAACAGAACTTTGTTGTGTACCACTATTTGGCAACTCATTAAGTATAGAATAATTGAGTTCTGCCCTTATAGTTTTACTGATCTGTGATTGTATTGTGAGTCCAGACAGAAGCATATCACTTTGAAATGTATTTAATGCGCTGTTAAGTTGACTTGATCCTCTTGGCCTTGTGGTAAATAAATCAAATTCTAGAGTTCTGATAAATCGATCAAATTTGTAGGAGAAATCCATTTGTAAACCTTGTAATCTCCATCTATTATTTTGATAAAAATTTTCATAGTCAATTATAGACTTGTAAGAATTATAAAGATTGGGGTTGAAATGGTTTAAATCTTCATTATAATTATAAAGTGTAAATTTGTTTTGTTTCAAATAAATGTCTCCTAGAGAAAATTTTATCTTGTTTTTTATGGTGCCCCTAGCTGTTAATTGTCTTACATCTATCTGAGTACCAGAACCAAAAAAACCACCGAATTGATTTTGTACTCTCACTTGACCAAAAACTTCAATATTTGAAATAGGATTAATATGTATATTTAAGTCCAGTAAATTATAACCACTGGACATACTTTTTGGAGAAATTGTATCCCCATTCGAAACAACATTATCTCTAGAAAAATATGATCTACCCAAACCATCAAACCAAATTTTTTCGTCTTGTTGACTAAATGATATTATCTCAAACTGAAAAACAGAAATACTAAACAATATTATTTTAAAAAAATGATTTTTCATTAAAACAAAAATTTAAGCTCTAACAAGGTTTCAGTTCCCTTTAGATTATTAAATAAAAAGTTTGGATCATAATATTTATAGAAATTTTGTCTAAGGAAAAGCATAGCATTATCCCCTATTTTATAATCAATACCACATCCAAAAAGTGTATTTCTTTGATTTCTCTCAAAGTTTCTTACCGCATTTTCATTGAAAAAATGATTTACTATGCTAATAGGACTTCCCAACGATATATTATTGTCACCTTTTTCAGTTAAATTGTTGCCTATGACACGTTCAATTCCCACATTTAAAACCACATAAGTATTTTCATTTAATTCGAAAGATAAATCTAGTTCGTTTGATAATTGACTAATTAACATTTTTAAATTATACTTAGGTACATAAGAAAAAGATTTACTACACGAATTAAACCTTGTTAACAGAAAAACATAAAATTGATGATTAAATATTGTCCCATTGTACTTAGCCTGAAATTCAATGTTGTTAAAATACTTTCTAAAATTGGCTAAACCATTATCGTTGGTATCAACCAAATCCACATTTTCAAATATATTTCTGTATGTTGAATTTAAATTATTATATGGGCCCCAATCACGAGCAAATAAGTACAATCTTGAAAGGGTCTCAGAATTTACATTGTATCTGTAAGATAAACTTGCAGCGGATGTGTCAATTTCTGTGGAAATGCCTATACCAGCATTAATTTTTAATTTCTTAAACATATGTTCAGCGTTTACACTAATTCCCTGTCGATTGTTAGTGTGATTTCCCAGTCCTATTATCGGACTGTTAAACTGAGGCCTAATTGTAGTGGCTCTATTGTTAGCACCAACATCTGGAAAAACCTCTAGAACTGTGGTGTTTAAAAAATTACCTGTAAGATTGATAAATTCTGGAGCAATTCTGTAGGCTTGTAAATCAATGGGGAATTTTAAAGTTTTTGTAGTTTTAACATTAGCAATAATTGCTTCCCCAAATTCAAATTTATTTTCTGGAGATTCATAAGTGCCAAAACCTCCCTCTAAAGAAAAATATAATGATTTCCATTTGTGTGAAAACTCTAAAGTGTTTATGGAATATCTCCTAAAATTTGATGAAATTGTATCCACAAGATTACTAGAATTTAAAAAATTATATGCTATATTAAAATCATTGATTTTTTTATTGATTTTAAAACAACTTGTGTAATTATTAGACAACTCATTGAAATTGGATCGATTAAAAGGAGTTTTACCAATAACCCCTTTAAATGAAAGATTAAATGGGATATCTTGTCCTTGTATAAAAATCCCTTGAAAAGCTCTATTGCCATAACGCAAGCCATCATCAATTAAGCCTTTTTCATAATAATTTTTATACCTAATTTCTGGAGTATTGGTTAGTCTGGTCTGAGGTCTTCTATGGTATAAACTTTGTCTGTTAAAGGTCCTATTTCCCCAAACTGTTAACCTGCTTTGTCTGTACCAATTTACTCCACCAGAACTCAAGTTGAATTTTCCAAATTTTGTATTAAAAGAAGTTCTTAGATTAATCCCCAGTTCAAGCGTTAAATTATTATTATCACTTTCTGGGCCCTTATATAAACTATTGAGCATAAAATCTGCTCCTATAGTAATTTTATCCTTTGTAAGCCCTTTTAATTTTAGAAGCAACATGGGTTCCCTAAATTGATCTCCTGATAAAATAGCTAATGTTTTTCCAGAATTATTTGGAAATACATCTTTTTGATTTCTTACAAAACCTAAAAAACGGTAATAACCTGTAAAACTAAATTGACTGGATGGATTCTTTGTGTATTTGATGTTACTCGAAAAGGGAGTTAGAAAATCACCTGCCGAGGTTTGAGAGAGAAAATTTGAAAACTGAAATATCAATAAAATGAATGTTAAATATTTCAGATTTATTTTAAGCATCAGTGTAAAAACCTCAATATATTAATTTTTAGTTTATGATTGAAAAAGTTAATCTTATATGTCTCTTACACATCTAAATCCTACATGACTCATACCCGTTTCTTCGGAATGTGGCATTCTTGCTGAGACCCTGTAACTAGAACAATAACTGTCATTACATAAATAGGATCCACCCCTTATCACTCTTTTTGGGTCATATGGCTCTAATGAATATGACCAAGTATTAGGACCTTTCGGATCTACTACTGTAGTAAATCTCTCAAAAGATTTATAATATCTATCGTCAAACCAATCAGCACATATTTCCCAAACATTACCAGCCATATCGTATAATCCATAACCATTTGGTGGAAACTGTTTAACTGGAGCTAATGAAATAAACCCATCTCTAGCATCATTAGACGTTGGGAAAACACCAGACCAATAATTACATTTTGGGGAACCATCATCTACTAATTCATTTCCCCAAGGGTAAATCTTATTTTCTAATCCTCCTCTTGCAGCCCATTCCCATTCAGCTTCTGTAGGTAAACGTTTACCACACCATTTTGAATAGGCTAATGCGTCTTTGTAGGCAATATGAACAACAGGGAAATTATCCTTTCCTTCGATAGAACTTTTTGGACCTTGTGGATGTTTCCAGTTAGCGCCTTTTGTCCAATACCACCATTGGGAATAGTCAATAAGGTTTCTAACAGAAATAGGCGCAATAAAAACCATAGAACCAGGTTCAAGTAATTCATCATTTGGTTTTGGTGTATTTGGTGGGAGTTGTTTTTTTAGCTCATTCCAATCAATGTATTTTTCAGCTACAGTTATGTATCCTGTTTCTTGAACAAATTTTTTAAACTCATAATTTGTTACTTCATGAGCATCCATGAAAAAAGATGTAACACTTACTCTATGTCTTGGAAATTCTCTCTGTAAAGCAAAACGTTCTTCAACAGAACCCATCATGAATTCACCACCCTCTATAAAAATCATTTCATGCGATACAACATCTGTAGAATTTGTATCATAATTTAATATTTCTACATCACGATGTACATCTGGCACATCTAACAAAAAATTACTTCTTGAATTCTCACAACACGAATTATGGTTATTTATACTATCATTTTTTAGATTGATTTTAATTGAATCTGATTTATCATTATAACACGAAAACAGTGTGAAATGCATCACAATGACACTAGAAAGAAAATTTTTTTTTGAATAAATCACACTAATATGTTGAATTGAATTCTTCTATCCTTTGGTTTTTCCATGTTATACCTTTTTCCCATTTGGGTGCTTTTACTGATATTAAATACTTCTCCAAAATATCATTTAATTCAGCTGTTTTATCAGGTTCTTCTGTTGAAAGATCTTTCATCTCCGACAGATCATTGTCAAGATTATATAGTTCAACTTCATTATTATCATTGTATCTAATCAGTTTAAAATTATCAAATCTTAATGCTGAATGAGGTCTATTTAATGCAATTTTATTTCTATAGGGTACATGAAATAAAATTCCCGGAATACTTCTTTTAATTACATTATCTTGTCCATATAAGATTTTAAGAAAGCTGCCTCCATCAATTTTATTAAATGGTTTAGAATACCCTGTAATTTCAGCAATCGTAGGTAAAATATCAGAACCACTAATTGGCACATCACACTGTGTGTTTGTCTCAATTCCTGGACCTTTAATAATAAATGGAACTCTGACACCTCCTTCTAAAGCATCCCATTTACCTCTACTCAAAGGATAATTGTAACTTTTCTCGTAAGGTCTTGCTGCAGGGATATTTGGCACAGAACCATTATCCGATAAATAAATTATGTAAGTGTTATCATCAATATTCAATTGACTTAATTTATCCATGACTAATCCTAAGCTACTGTCCAAATTATGGGTCATAGCAGCAAAGCCAACATTATCATGTCTTACCCCTTTTGGCTTATTATCAAAATAAGAAAAACTATGTTCAGTTGTTTCTAATGAGGAGTGTACAGCATAATGAGAAATTTGAAGGTAAAAAGGAGATTTATCTTTAACATTATTTTCAATAAATTCTAATGCATTATGAGTTATTGTAAATATTTTTTTTGGATTTTCATTCATATTTGTTTCCCATTGTTCAGGACTATTTATAAAACCACCATCTTTATTTTTAGTAGGGCCATCACTTATGTCATATCCTAAGTTTTTAGGGTTACTTCCCATTCCCCACTTTCCAAAATGTGCTGTACGATACTGATTATCTACACTTTTAAGCATTTTTGGAATACTCATCAAATGTTCATGGTCAATATGATCGGTATTCATACCTACTCTTATCAATGACATTCTTGCTGGGGATTTACCAAATTGAATACTATATCTTGATGGAGCACAAACTGGGGCTGAGGAGTACGCATTTGAAAATTTAATTCCATTTTGAGCCAAAATTTCCAAATTTGGCGTTTCATGGTAATCACTTTTAGATAAAGGTTCTTTATTCATCATTTGAACAGAAGTTCCATTCCAACCCTGATCGTCAACTAGAAAAATAATAAAATTAGGAGATTCGGTCTTGTATTTGTTGGTTACATTTACACATGAAAACAACATTATGTAAACTGTAATAAAAATTAATGATTTGAAGACATTTATATTCAGAATCATCATAACATTATTCATTTTTTCATTTTTATCCTCTTACCATTTTCATCATGAATATCTCCAAAAGTCAAGTTAGGTGCTTTATTAATAGCTTTTGGATTGTCAAATCTTCTGCCAAGTCCTTCAGGCAATTTATTGGCTTTTACAATTCTTTCTTTTATTACAAATATCAAAGAATCTAACAAGGGCTTATATTCAACATTATTGGCTAAGTTTAAAAGTTCATTTGGATCAGATAAATGGTCATATAATTCCATACCAAATTCACCATTATTTCCCCATATTGTTATTCTATGTTGATTAGTCTTCATGGAATATCCATTATTAAGTCTAGTTAATGCGTTTTTTCTAACTTCTGATTTTTCACCGACCAAAATCGGCTTTAAACTTCTGCCCACAACATGTTTTGGAGTTTTTATTTCTGTTAAATCCATTAATGTTGGATAAAGATCTAAAAGCTCAACAGGAGACTTAATTATTTTTCCTCCTTCAATATTTGGAGCATAAATTATCAATGGAATTCTAGTAGCATTTTCAAAAAGTGTTAATTTCTGCCAGTGTCCGTGTTCTCCCAAATGATATCCATGATCCGATGTAAAAACAACAATGGTGTTTTTATCCAAACCTGTTTCTTTTAATTTTTGAAGTACTCTTCCAACTTGGGCATCAACAAATGATACGGTTGAATAGTAGGCTTCCTTAATTTCTTTAGCTAAATCCACATCTAATTCTGTTTGGTTGTATTTAGCTCTTATGGTTTTTGCTGCTGGAACAGGAATTGTTTTCAAATAATCATCAGAACTTTTCTGTATAACCATTTCTTCTCTATTGTACAAGTCAAAATATTTTTTTGGTGCCACAAAAGGGGTATGTGGTCTAAAAAAACCAACAGCCAAAAAGAACTGTTGACTATTTTTGGCAAATTTTTCAATCATTTTAATAGCCTCTGTGGCACCTATCCCATCAGTCTGTTCTTTATCTAATCCATCAGCTGCTAACCAACTTAAAGTACCACCGTATCTTCTTTCAGACAAAGTGTTGATTTTATATTCTTCCAGTTTATCTCTGCCATAAGGGTTTATGGTTTGATCCCAGGAATAAATATCATCGGCTCCCGAAGTACCAATAGCACTTGGATTGTCATAATGAAATATTTTACCAATCCTTACAGATTGATAGCCTTGTTGTCTGAACCTTTGACCTAAAGTAATAACGTCAGGTATTGCATTTCTTATCAAAACATTATTTTGAGTAATGTTGGTTTGATTGGTGTAAAGACCCGTCATAAAGGAGGCTCTTGATGGTCCACACAATGGGTACTGATTGTGTGCATTTAGAAAGGTAAAACCATTATTTGCTAGTTGGTCAATATTTGGAGTTTTTACCAAAGGATGACCATATACACCTAAATCACAATTTAAATCATCTGCAATGATGAATAATACATTTAATTTATCATGATTTTTATTGTTTTTGTCTACTGTTGTACAAGAATTAGAGAAAAACAATGTAACTATTATAATCGTATAAATACGTTGATTTTTCATGAGGAAAATATTAATGTTGAATAACAATGTATTCACTTTCCCACTTGTCATTTATCAGATAACTAATACAATACACATTGCTTTGAAAATTACTTAGGTTTATTTTTTTGTTTTTTTGAGCTTTTTCATCCGTAAATACGGTTTTACCAAAAATATCTCTTACGATGATTTTATCAATCATATCCTCACTCTGTATGTTTATTAAACCTTCAGTAGGGTTAGGATAGATTAACAAATCCTTAAATTCATGTTGAAAATTCGAGCTTACAGAGGTGCAAGTATCACAGCTTCCCCAACAAACTGGTATAAGTGTAGTATCGACATCGGGAATAACTAATAATCTATTAGTAAAGTTTACATTTCCGTTAGTACAATCTCCTGTTGGATCATTTGTCTCTTGAATTGTCCAGTCATCAGCTGAAAACTTATATTCAATGGTATCTCCGCTAACAAATGGTAGTGTTACTTCCCAAATATCATTTTGAAGTGGAGATGTCATAGGATTACAGTTTCCACACCATGAATTAAATGTTCCATTTAACTCTGGGGTTGTAAACGGTTCTGTTACGTTGGTCATATTTAATTTAAAGGTTACATCAACTGTATCTATTACCATATTAGTGTTCGATACAACCATCTGTTTCCAATAAATAGTATCTCCATTACCGACCCCCCAAGGGCCTCGAAGCCCAAATCTTGCGACAGGACCACTGTAAATACCATTTGTAGGAGTAGAATCTAAATGAATGGTATATGTTGAATAACCAGTCATGGATGTATCTACCAAGAAATTGTAATAACAGAATGCTGTATTAGAATTGGGAGGATACACAAAAAGTCTTGCGTTGGCATTAGCTGGAGTTGCTGTCGGATTTTTTAAAGTAATCTCAACTTTATTGTAATCAGAAGCATCAATACCCAAATCAGCTTGAAGATTACCACTCCTCATAATTGGTGTTGTATTAAATGATCGCATCGCCAAAGCGTCAGGCTGTTCTGTTAACGTGCAACCACCACCACTTACCCATCCTTCTTTAGAATTTTGCCAATTGTAAATGATTTGAGTGTTAGCACTAAGAGATGTTAACAAAAGGAAAAATGCGAATAATTTTATATTGAAGTTATATGTAAACATGTCAGAAAGAATATGAATTAAAAGCAAAATGATAGTTGATTTGTAAATTAATAAAAATATTGCAGATATGGTTTGTTGATAAACATTTCATAGTTTTAAGCAATTGAAATAGTTAAAATGAATAAAAAAATAGGACGAGTACTGATTTTATTACTAATAGGATGTGTTATTGGCTTTGGCATTCTTTATCAAACCTGGGGTGGAAATCCCGAAAGTAAATTGAATAAAACTACCCTATTAGAAAATACCATGATAACTAACAGTTCTTTTGACAGCATATTGGGCACCACATGGATTAATCAAAAAAATGATACTTCCAGCTCCGAAGTTTCATTTACTATTGAAAGTAGCCCTAAATACACCAAAGGAATTTTTGAAAATTTTGACATTATTTTTAAAGTTTCTGAAGATGATCCTTCTAAATCTAAACTTAGGGTCACTATTGACGTTAGCAGCATTAATACAGATAATGAAATGCGTGATGAAAATTTGATGGATGAAGATTATTTTAGTTTTAATGATTTTCCAAAAATCAGTTTTCAATCAAATGAAATTTTAAAAACCGATTCGTCCTATTGGGCATCTGGATTAATTGACATGATGGGTTTCCAAAATGAACTATCCTTTCACTTCATTTTTAAAGGTCTAGGACAAAATAATCGACAACAAAAAGTAGCTATTTTTGAAGGAGGATTTACGTTAGATCGAGTAAAACTTGGAATGCCTGCCATTAAATCTATAGGAAATCAAGTAGATGTGAAATTCTATTGCGAATTAATTGAAAAGAATTAACGTCCAAGTTTAAATTGTCTAAGTGCTAAAAATCGCCTTTGATAAAAAATACGTGCTTCCTTTACCTGAGGGGCATCGTTTTCCCATGTTAAAATATGAGCTTATTCCTGATCAACTTTTATATGAAGGACTGGTTAGTGAAGATCAATTTTTTTCTCCGAAGAAAATAAAGGAGAAATGGGTAGAAAAAGCACATGACAGAATATATATTCAGAATTTAAAATCACTTTCGTTAACAAAAAGTGAAATCAGAAAAACTGGATTTCCGCTCACAAAAGAACTCGTTGAAAGGGAATTTATGATTACAGAAGGGAGTAGACAATGTGTTGATTATGCATTAGAATTTGGGGCTGCTGCTAATATCGCTGGAGGTACACACCATGCATTCAGGGATAAAGGTGAAGGATTTTGTCTTTTCAATGATGTAGCTGTAGCTTCCTATTATGCACTTGAAAAATTTAAAATGGATCAAATATTGGTCATAGACTTGGATGTACATCAAGGTAACGGAACGGCTTCCATTTTTGGAAAAGAAAATCGAGTGTACACTTTTAGCATGCACGGAAAGAAAAATTACCCTTTTAAAAAAGAAAAATCAGACTTAGATATAGAGTTAGACGATGGGGTTAAAGACGATGAATACCTTAAAACACTAGAACAAACAGTTAAAAAATTAGATGCAAAATTAAATCCCAATCTTATTTTTTATATTTCAGGTGTAGACATACTTTCAACAGATAAATTAGGAAGATTAAAAGTGTCTAGAGAAGGCTGTAAAAAAAGAGATGAGATGGTATTTGAGTTTGCTCAAAAAAACAATGTTCCCATTGTCACCTCTATGGGAGGGGGTTATTCTGAAAAAATATATGATATAGTAGAAGCTCATTGTAACACGTATAAATGCATGTTACAATTAACGGACTAGTCCCAACTGAAATACGTTTCAAATTCTAAATCAACATTTCTATACTTGTACTTGATTTTTTCTAAAAATCGATCATTTTTCCTCATACCTACATAATAAAAAGGATTGATTTCTGCCGAATCTACTGGTACCAAAAAAGGATCATCATAATCATAAAACACAATCCTGTATCCAGTATTTTCCCATTCATCATTCTTAATTCCATTTCGATCTGAAAAATCAATAAACACATCGTTATCCAACATAGAAAAATTAACATTAAAAACATCTGATTCGTAAAGTAAATCGCTACCAACATATACATCGAAAGTTAAATCCCACCAACTGAAAGGCTCATCCCACTCTACCCCATTTTCATCCGTATCAGAAATGTTAAAAATACGTATGGAATCTATTGTTACATGGTTGTGATATTTACATCGGCCATTATCAACTGACCGGTGAGCATTATAATTATATGCTAACGGATCCATGCACCCTTTTTTACAGCTTGGAGTAACGAATGTGATAAAAATAATGCATATTAAAGAAAGACCTCTCATTAAAAATAAATATTGTAAAACATGAACAGTTCTATAAAACTACTTAAAATTAACAATAGTTATGCCAATAATTAAATCTCACCTTAAACAGGTTAAGGGTAATCCATTTTAATAGTAGACTTTTGAGGAGTGGAAGTCAATATAGACAATTTAATTGAAGTCATTTCAAAGTTAGATGTTTCTGCCTACGCAAGGACAAGAAACTTTAAAAACGGAGCTGTTAGCAAATTGTCACCTTACATCTCAAGAGGTGTAATTTCTACCAAATTTGTACTGGAAATACTCTTGAAAAAAGAGAACGATAAAAAGAAAATGGAAAAATTTTTTCAAGAACTAGTTTGGAGGGATTATTGGCAAAAAATATGGCAAAGAAATCAAAATTTACTTACTGACCTAAAATACCCCCAACATCCAGTGAAATTCAGGAGCATTCCCAAAGCTATTGTGGAAGCAGAAACAGGAATAAGCGCTATGGATGAATGTATACAAGAATTTTACGAAACAGGGTACATTCACAATCACATGAGAATGTATATCGCTGCTGTATGTTGTAACATTGGTCAATACCATTGGCTAAATCCAGCACAGTGGATGTACTATAACCTGCTAGATGGTGATTGGGGAAGCAATGCCCTCAGTTGGCAATGGGTGGCTGGCACAACCCGACAAAAAAAATACATAGCCAATCAAGAAAACATCAATAAATACTTTTCTACTCACGACTTCAACACATTTTTGAATAAGTCTTACGAAGAACTGTATTCATTTAACGAAATTCCAGAAGTGTTGAAACCTACTTCCTCATTAACTTTAAAAACCAACCTTCCTGAAAAACGAAAACTTAAAATAGACGATGAAAAAGACACCTACATTTTTAATTCTTACAATTTAGATCCCATGTGGAGTAAAAACAAAGACGTAAATCGAATATTATTATTGGAACCCTCTCATTTTTCTACATATCCTGTATCTGAGCATGTGTTGTCATTCATATTGAAAATGGCGTCAGAAATAAAAGACATTCAAATAGCCGTAATGGAATTTGATCAACTTCATGAATTACTTCCTCCAAAAAAGGAAATTCATTACAAAGAACATCCCTTTTCAAATCATTACAAAGGAGTTTTAACAGAGAGAGATTGGATTTTCCCAAATGTGGAAGCAACAGGATCTTTCTTTAATTATTGGAATAAAGGAATAAAACAATTTAAATCATGATGACTTTTTTCAGCGAAGAGGATATAATCCATATGCCAAAAGTAAGGCGGTTAAATATTATAAACAGTATTACTGGAATTAAACCTGCGAACTTGATTGGTACTATGGATAAAAATAACAATCTAAATTTGGCTATTTTCAGTAGCGTGGTACATCTTGGAAGTAATCCTGCACTGATTGGTTTTATTTTAAGACCACAACAAAAAGTAAGAAGACACACATACGAAAACATTATTCAAAACGGATATTATACCATCAATCATTTACCAAGCAATAAAACATTAGAGGGACACTTTACATCAGCTAAATTTGACAAAGAAATTTCTGAGTTTGATGCATGCCACTTTACGCCTGAATTTCAACACAATTTTCCAGCGCCATTTGTGAAGGAAAGTAATCTCAAAATGGGATTAAAACACGTAGAAAGTATTCCTATTGAATACAATGATACCGTAATGGTAGTAGGAAAAATAATACAAGTATATGTGGCTGAAAATACGCTTAGCGAGGAGGGTTACATTAATCTTGAAGAAGCAAAATCTGTTGGGATTAGTGGACTAAACACCTATTACGATCTTAAAAAAATAGACTCTTACCCCTACGCAAGACCCCATGAAATTCCTGATTTTAAATCATGAAAGGAAATAAAAGCTACCTTGATAAAAAGATTTGCATGACATGTGAAAGGCCATTCACCTGGAGAAAAAAATGGAGTAAAAATTGGGAGAGTGTGAAATATTGTAGTGCTAGGTGTAAATCACAAAAAAACCTAAAAGAGAATACCACAAGTATCTAAATTTTATATTTGAACATGTCATCTATATTAGAAGTAAAAAACCTTTGCAAATCTTACCAAAGTTTCAAAGCTGTTGATGACATTTCGTTTCATGTCAACAAAGGAGACATTTATGGGTTTTTGGGACCTAATGGCGCAGGAAAGAGTACAACACTAAGAATGATACTAGGGTTAATTAGACCTGATAGTGGATTAATTCAACTAAACAATGAACGAGTTGATTACCAAAACAAAAAGTATTTAAATCAAATAGGTGCGTTAATAGAAAGGCCTGACTTTTACAAAAATCTATCTGCTTACGAAAATTTAAAAATTCTGTACAGGATGTCTAAGCTTAGAGACATTCAAATCATTGATGATGTACTTAAAGAAGTAGATCTATTAGAACGGAAAAAAGACAAGGTTGGAGGTTACTCACAAGGAATGAAACAACGATTAGGTATAGCTCAAGCATTAATGCATCAGCCTAGTTTAATCATATTAGACGAACCTTCTAATGGACTTGATCCACAAGGACAAGCCGATATGAGAGAACTTATTTTAAGAATCAACAAAGAAAGAGGGATTACCGTTGTGATATCTAGTCACATACTGGCCGAAATTGAAAAAATTTCTAACCGGATGATTGTAATTAACAAAGGAAGAAAAATCGCTGAAGGTGAAGTAAGTCAATTAATGTCTAGTGATTCGATTAAAATCCAAATTAAAACAGACTCACACACTGCATTTGAAAGTTATTGTAATACACATCAGATAGATTTCACAAGTGAAAATGAATCATATTATTTACAATGGGAAGAATCCAAGATTAATGTGCTGATTAAATCCCTCCATGATGAAAATATTTCTCTTTACGAAGTCAAGCAACTGAAAACACTTGAAGAATACTTTTTAAACCTCACCAATTGATAAGACTCATAAACATAGAGCTATTCAAAATCGTAAAAAAGCCTAGAACGTATATTGGTTTTCTAGCCATCTTTCTTATTGTGGGAGCACTGCAGTTGGCGATGTATTTTGAAGGTGAAGAATTAATTTCTATAGCTATACAAAACCTAGAAAACGACTTTAGATTAGAAGGTAAAATAATCAATGCCAATTTACTTACCTACATTTTATTGAATAGCATCATCATACATATACCGATCCTCATTTGTTTAGTAACTGGAGATGCTATTGCTGGAGAAGCAGCAACTGGAACATTGAGGTTAATATTACAAAGGCCTTTTAAAAGAACTGAAATTTATATAGCAAAAGCGGTTACAGGTTTCATTTACGCCATTGCATTAATGGTTTTTTTAGCAGGAATGACTTATGGGTTAGGATTGTTATTATTTGGCACAGGAGATTTAATTGTTCTTAGAAGAGGGGTAACCGTAATATCAAGTGACGATGTGAGTTGGCGTTTCTTTTATGCTTTTTGCTCTGGTACACTTTCTATGATCGTGGTGGCTTCGTTATCCATGATGATTTCGTCATTTGTAAATAATGCCATCGGTCCTATAGTAGGCACGATAGCTATACTAATTGGATTAAACATTATTTTCACTTTAGGAGCACCTATATTTAAAGATATCCTGCCTTATGTTTTTACTAGTCATTTTATTAAGTGGCAATATTTTTTCGATTTTGATATAGATAAGTTGGCTCTTCAACAATCTGTATTGGTACAGTTTATTTACATTTTGATTTTCAACCTGATCGGTATTTGGAACTTCAATAGAAAAGATATTTTGACATGATTAGATGGTTATTCATATTACTTTTTGGCTTCTCCACAAGCTTAATTACTGCTCAATCTAATGATGCTAAAAAAAGGATGCTTAACATGGTTGAAAAACTGGAAAAAGTTCCACCCTACACGTGTGATGTCAATATTAATATCGATGTTAAATTCATAAGAATTAAAGAAAGAGTAGGAAAGATGATCTATCGATCACCCGATGATATAGATTACAACATCAAAGGATTTGCCTTTTTACCCAAAAAAGAGATGGGAACCACATCCACCTCTTTATTTAAAGAAGATTTTATTGCTATTGATATGGGTAAAGAAAATGAAGATCAAATAATCAAGGTTATCCCTATGGATATCAACTCTGAAATTGTAACCGGGCAGTTTTGGATTGATTCCGCTGATTTAATTCAAAAAATGATATTGATAACTAAAGAAAAAGGAAGTTATACAGCTGAAATGAACTACAGCGATACTCCATTTGATTTACCTAGTAAAATTAGCATGTCATTTGATGTTAAAAATCAAAAAATGCCTGCTCTACTCACTGGAGACTTAGAAGGTTATACTGAAGAAATGGATGAAGACGAGGTATCAAAGGGTACCATTACCATTACATATTCTAATCATCAGTTCTGATGGTTACATCAAAGGAAATTATAAAAATACTTGAACTAACTCCCCACCCAGAAGGAGGTTATTTTAAAGAAACATATAGGAGTAAAGGAGTTATAAAGAATAATTCCTTAGACTTTTTAACAGATGGGATTAGAAATTACAGTACGTCTATTTATTTTCTACTGGATCAAATGGACTACTCCGCTTTTCACAGAATTAAGCAAGATGAAATATGGCATTTTTATTTAGGCTCTACCCTCCTACTACATACCATAAATCCTAATGGGAAATATGATTGCATAAGGATTGGAAACAACATTAAAAATGGAGAAGTACTTCAATATGTAGTCCCAGCAGGTACTTGGTTTGCATCTGAAATAGAAAATAAGAACGAGTTTGCATTATGTGGATGTACAGTGAGTCCAGGATTTGACTTCAATGATTTTGAAATGCCTGATAAAGACAAACTCTTGGAAATGTTTCCATTGCATGATGAAATCATAAATAGATTGGGCTATTCAAAAGAATGATAGACTTCTAACTGGTCATCCGAAATCGAAATAATTTCCATTTTATCCTCATAATTTGCTATACATCCTGATATGTATGTGTGTATTATTTTACGGCTTCCATCACATTCCCAACTCCCATTGGATAAACCATATGGAGGTGTACCACAAAAACCAATTACATTCATTACTTCAGAAGTGTAATCTTGGTTTAACTTAAATCCAACTTTCATATTGTCAAAATCAGTCACAGCACGGTAAATTGCCGTATAACCCATGTTTGATTGATCGTAAAAAGTGGTATCTATTTGCCAATATGTGTCCATTATTAAATTCTCCATACTGGAACTCAAACAACTGTATTGTCCCGATTTTGAACAGGAATTGAATAACAATATCAAAAAAAACAAATGGACTATCTTCACAATTGTAAATTTACATTATTCTTTTCATTTTAAGATATTTAATAAAAAATTGAACACGAATGACTAAGCCCAAAGAAATTGAACTTCTTTCCATAAATGAAATCATTCAAATACTGAAATCTATTTCTGATGAAATAACTCCAACTTGGGGCAAAATGAATGTGTCCCAAATGCTAAAGCATTGCGCGTGTTTTATTGATTTATACAGTGGTAAAACAAATGTTAATTGGGTCATGAGATTCTTTGGAAAGTTATTTGGTTTTATTTTTTTACAATATGTAATGAAATTAGATCCTAGAAAAACTCCTAAAAATCTTTCTACTTCTTCATTCATGAAAGTTACTTCACTTGAACTCAATATTGAAAATGAAAAAAATACTTTAATTAGGAAGTTATCCGAATTAGAACACCTTGAGGATATTGTTAATCACCCTATTTATGGGAAAATGACTAAAGAAAAAACATTATTTTTGATCAAGCATCATATTATGCACCATCTTAATCAGTTCGGATTATTAAAATAATGAGATATATAAGCTTACTACTTGTCTTTTTAGGATATGAAGCTATAGGCCAAACTATAGCCACAGACAGACCAAGTGCGTTAACCGAAAACTCCACTACTTTATATGAAAATGGAATTCAGATGGAATCGGGTTTTCTAATTAATCTAGATTCTGGAGAAACACAATCTATCTCTGCTCCAAATTTACTTCTTAGATATGGATTGACAGAAAAAACAGAACTAAGACTAATGAATGATGTACTGGTTAATACAGCAAGCGTTGAGCTTGGAGTATGGACTATTGGAACCAAAATTCAATTGTTTAAAAGTGATAAAATAAACTTATCTGTTTTATCATCCATTCAATTACCTAACGATTATGATGAAATTGGTTTCATATTCGATCAACCCATTAATGCTAAACTAATTGGAAATTATGCAGTAAGTAATGCTAACTCTGTGGGGTACACTATTGGATACACAATGAACTACAATGAGATAGGATATTCCCTTTTTCTAGGACATACTTTTTCTGAAAAAACGAGTGGTTTTATTGAACTGTTTGGCTTAAATAATCAATTAAATGTTGATGCTGGATTTGCATATTTAATTAAAGATAAATTACAATTGGATGCTTATTTTGGAACAGGACTTAATAATAAAATGACTTTTGCTTCCGTTGGTTTAAGTTATCTATATCTAAAGTAAATGACATTTAATTTAAAACTGGTCTTCTTTCTGAGTCTTACACTGTTTTTAGGTTGTACCAAAAGCAATCAAGAGTCTATTGTGTCTTTTAGAGATGGTGGAGGATTAACCGATATTGAAGGAAATTCATATCCTTCTGTAATCATAGAAAACAACAATGGCTGGAGTCAAGAGTGGATGCTAGTAAATTTAAAAACAGGTACTTACAATGATGGAAACCCTATATCTCAAGCCATTTCAGATGTGACTTGGAGAAACAATGTAACTGGTGCTTGGTGTTATTATGAAAATGACCAACAATATGAAAACAAATATGGTAAATTATATAATTGGTATGCATTAATTGGAGATACCATCGAGGTTCCTCGATATTATTGGGTCAATAGTTCTGATCCTAATGTGGATTCAGTAAGGATTTTAATCAATTCATACAGTACCGGAGATGGTGCCATATTAAGTACGATTTACGAAGATTCATTAACGTGTAAAATTTGCCCTGACGGCTGGCGTGTTCCCTATGAAGAAGATTGGATTGACTTAATCATGGTCCTTGGATATGCCAATGTTGCTGGAGGTAAAATGAAAGATACCAGTTCCATTTGGAATGAGCCCAATTACGGTGCAACAAATAAATCTGGTTTTAGCGGGTTACCTGGGGGGTTAAGAAAAGAAGACGGAAGTTTTCTCTACGAAGGAGAAATGGGAAGATGGTGGTGTTTTGAAGATGTGTATGAAGATTATGTTCATACAAGACCATTAATGTATGACACTGAAACTACACTCAACCATTATGTTTTTGAAAAAGCAGGTGGATTATCTGTTCGTTTGATTAAAATCAAGTAAATTGAAGTGCATGATCAGAGTATTGTTATTACCTATCCTAATTGCATTAATTGCTTGTCAGTGCAGAAAAAACAAAAATAACAACTGCACCAACCCTTCAGATATGATTATTGGGGTTGATTTATCTACATACCCAGAAATAGTTGAGGACCACGGAATTTACTTTAACGATCAGGATGAGGAAATAAATTTATTACAATTCCTGCACGATAAAGGAATAAATACGGTAAGATTAAAGTTATGGCACAGCCCAGCAAATGAACACGCGAGTTTAACAGAAGTCACCACTTTCTCCAATGAACTTAAAGAATATGGCTTTAAAATTTGGCTTGACTTTCATTATTCAGATTATTGGGCAGATCCAGCAGATCAAACATTACCCAATGCTTGGGCTGTTTGTAATTATGAGTTATTGATGGATAGTATTTATAATTATACTCATCATGTTTTATCTAAAATAAATCCAGATTATGTTCAAGTAGGAAACGAAATTAATCATGGATTTGTACACCCATTTGGTCATATTAACCAAGTAGAACAATTCAAGGCATTAATTGATACAGCATGTAAAGCAGTAAGAAACTATAACAATCAAATAGAAATCATGTTGCATTATGCAGGACATGAAGGTGCTGTCCAATTTTTTAATCATTTTCAATCTGTTGATTACGATTTAATTGGTCTATCTTATTACCCAAAATGGCACGGGAAATCACTTGATAGTTTAGATATTAATATGAATAGTTTACATGAGATGTACGGAAAAGACATTGTTATTGCTGAAACAGCCTATCCATTCACTTTAGACTGGAATGATCAAACTCACAACGTGATCGGTTTAGAAGAGCAATTAATATTGCCTGACTTTCCTGCAACCGCTCAAGGTCAATATGATTTCTTAGAAGAAATAAAAAGAATTTCAACTAATCAACATGACGGAAATTATGGATTTTGTTATTGGGGAGGAGAAATGATAGCTTGGAAAGGAAATCAAGCTCTAGACGGATCCTCTTGGGAAAATTTAGCCCTTTTTGATTTTCAGAGTAAAGCTCTCCCAGTCATAGATGCATTTTGTATTTCCCAAGATGATTAAATAAAAAAGGTGGCATAAGCCACCTTACAAACTAAAGATCTAATCTATTTTTATCCTACCTTAATGATTCTAGATGGAATAGGTTTAGCTTCTTCTTTCTTTGGAATTAATATGTTTAAGATTCCACTTGTATAATTGGCAGAAATTTTAGCCGAATGAGCAGATTCTGGTAGATTAAATGCTCTTTTAAATGATCCAAAATTGAATTCTCTTTTGTTGTATGTAGTTGTTGCATCTATTTCCTTTTCTAAAGAAATACTAATTACATCATCATCAACCTCAATATTAAAGTCATTTTTTTCAAATCCAGGAACTGCTAGTTCAATTTTATATCCATTATCATCTTCAATAATATTTACTTTTGGTAAAGTATGGGCTGCATGTTCATAAGATGGCATCCCAAAAAAATCTTGGTCTAAAATATTACTCCATATTCCTGTAATTGGAGATTGTTTTTTTCTAATAATTGCATTCATTATTTAAGTTTTAAAAATTTGAAAAACATAAATCAAATGTTATGCCTCAGCAGTAAACAAGAAGAAAAGTTGGAGATTAATGACATTATGTCATTTATAAAAAATTAAAAGTGACTTTTTGTCATCTTACAAGAGCTGATAGATTATTTACAGAAATGTATCCAGTGTGTTTTTTAGAAAGTATATTATTCTCAAAATATAAAAGTGTGGGTATAGAAGTAACACCATAATGTTTGGCTATTTCGCTGTTGGCGTCCATATTTACTTCGTTAACAAATACCTCTTTATTTTCTTCCTTAAATTTTTCTAAGACAGGAATTAACTTCTTACATGGTAAACACCAGGGCGTTTTAATAACCATAAGAAACTTATTATGATTACGAATTAAGTCTTCCATTTCTTGAACAGAAAAGGAAACTTCATCGTTTACAACTTTGGTTCCATTGGTTTCTATACTCAAACCATGACTCTTCCAAGATGTTATTCCACCAGAAAGATTAAAAACAACTTTATGCCCCAACTCCAACAACATGGCAGCAGCCTTTGAACTCCTTCCACCAGCATGACAATACACAAATACAGGAACATCTTTTTTTATCCAAGAGGCCTTTTCTCTAAACTTGTCGTCATAAAAATCAATAAAACTGGCGTTTTTAATATAGCCATTTCCTATTTCCTCAGCAGTTCTAACATCAAGTAAAATATGATCTTGCTTATCCATTTTATGAAAAAAATCAACTGCACCTAAATCATGGACCTGGTTATGCCCATTCGCTGAACAGGCACTTAGCAAATAAATCAATAAAATGTAAAATATACTATGTTTCATTATTCAATTTATGTTGCAACTCTTTCCATCCTCCCCCATCATAGATGTTTTCTATTCCATTATTTTTTAAAAATGCCACCGCTTGTGCACTTCTTACACCTGCTGCACAACAAACAATTACGGGTTGCATTTCTCTTATTTTTTCCACATTATTTGGAATTTGATCAAGAGGGATATTAACAGAACCTTCTATTTTTCCAAGAAAACATTCCATTTTAGTGCGAACATCAATTATAGTTTTTGTATTGTCCATCTATATGTTTTTAATAAAAGCATCGTTGATTTGTTTTTTCACATTTCTTAATTCAATAAACAAATCTCGATCATTGAAAGGACCTATGAGAAATTTAACAATATGGGATTGATCTATCATGTAATAAATAGTATGATTAATAAACTCATACGAATCTTCATAAGAGTGAGAATCCCAATTATAAAATGAACCTATTTGTATGTATTTTCCTTTTCTATTGAAATCTAATGGCCTGTAGCCTAAACTTCTTAAATCTGCATCTATTGTAGATTCACTAACGTTATCGTTTTTCAGATCTGACTTACTTACAGTAGTTCTTTTGTTATTCACATATTTAGCCACATAAACTCCCTCAAAACCCTGATTGTGTAATTCAATAGCTTTTTTATGAGCTTCTCCATAATTACTAAACTTCTTATAGTTTAAAGCGTACTTACCCGCATTTATATTTTGATAAAACAATTGTTTTTTATCTAAATTTATCGAGTTAATTCTTTCGGATGTTATTTCACTAACTGCGGCTAATTGAACAGTGAAAAAATCTTGATCCTTGTTCACTTCTTTTGAAATATTACTAAAAGCATTTTCAGTCTTAATGTCTTTCTTTTCGGTTGACTTGTTTTCTTCTTTTACAGAACTGTTTTTTATATTTTCACTAAGTTCTGAACTTGTTTTAATTATCTTATTTTCACTAATGCGATTATTTGAACTCTTAGGGGTATTATTGACTGTTTTTTTCTCGGTAGGTTTGACTACAGTTGTTTTAACAACAGGTTTAGAAACTGACTTTTTCTTGATGGAATTAGCAGCTGAATTTAACTTCATTTTATTAGTATATCTAATTGCTTTGGCGCTAGTCAACCCTTTATTTTTCAATTTGTTTATAACGATATCCGCTTCATCTAAACTTGAAAATTTTCCAATACTTATATTCGTTAAATTACTGTTGTATTCATCTTGGTATAAATGAAATGCATTTTCTTTCCAAATTTCATCTCCATCTCTAACGTTATTCAAGAAAGAAATACCTTCCATTGGACTGTACACAGTAGTTAATTTAATGGTATAGTATTCACTAAATTCTGTCTTAGGAGCGGTATACATATCACTAAAAGTTGCATCATTAGCACTTTGAGATTTGGCCAAGATTTGATTATTCTGCTCCGTCATTTTCATCTGCTCAGCTAGTAATCTGGCTTCTTCCTCTTTGCGCTGTTGTTCCAATTCAGCTAATTGTCTTAACTCTGCTAATGAATCAGATATACGTTTATTTTTCATCTGCTCAGCCAGTAATCTGGCTTCTTCCTCTTTACGCTGTTGATACAGTTCTGCTAATTGTCTTAACTCTGCTAATGAATCAGATATTCGTATATTTTTTATCTG
>JAYYEV010000006.1:0-11111 GCA_036159515.1 Bacteroidota bacterium
ACTTCATTTAAAATCTTTAATCCTGTCTTGAAATCTTCTTTTAAAATATAATTTTCTGCAATGTTGTGAAGAGGAAGTACCTTATCAATTAAGTAGCCCTCGTCTTTAACGATATTATATGACTTTTGAAAATAGTATATAGCAGAGTCATATTCTTGTTGATTTTGGAAAATGAACCCGATCATGCCATATGTTGATTTTTCTATGTTTTTATGGTCTGTATGGGAACTGTCCAGAACACAAATACTATCTAGTATTAATTGACAATAACTTAACGCTTCATTACTTTTTTCTTGGTCATCTAAAATGTAAGCATATCTATACATAAATACAAGAGAATGAATTTTATATATATGCGCAGGACTGTTCTGCTTACATAAAGTAACATATTTCAAGCAAGAATCTATAAAACGCAATGATTCGTAAAAGTTTTTCTCCTTTTTTTTATTGAGGGAAAAAAGATCATAACACAAGTAAAATATCTTCCATTTTCTAAATGAATTTTTGATGTTATTGACTTCTTTTAATGACTTTTCTATATAGAAATAAGATGAATCTCTGTTAATGGATTTGAAATAGACTGCCTTTTTTCTGAATGCCACGGCAACCTGAAAAGCGCTGTCTGGATAATCTTTAATTAATTTATCTGCATAATACAAACATGAATCACTTTTTGAATTTATATAATGATTTATTAATTCAACACATACATTGAAGTAAGAAGAATCAAGCTGCTCGCTTTGCTCAAAAACTTTATGTAGGGAATCAATGTTTTTTGCATAAGAATTTGAAATTATAATTGAGAATATGAATAAACTTTTTAAAATTAGTTTCATTACATAAAGTTAATCATAAGAAATTTAAGAATTAAGGTTAAAATAAAATAAGTATCTATAAAGTAGAATCAGATTTGAAATCTCAATTTATGAGTAGGTAATAACTCAACCTAAATGAAAACGCTTTTCAACAATGTATTTTTCTTAACCTTTATCAAGAAACATGTAAATGCAAAGAAATTACCATTATTATTGGTTTAGTTTTTGATTGTTAGTTATTAAATATAAAAAATTGACTTCGAAATTTTACTGGAGATTTATATTAACCTTTGTAAACATCTCATTTGTACTCACTTTATTTGGTATAAATGATAGTAGTTTTTCAATAAAATATAATCACGATTTTATACTACTTAAAAATAACTTGAATACAATTCCTTTAAAGAAACTAGAAGCTAAAAAAATTGCTTCTGTTGATCTTTCCAATTCAAGATATTCTAATTTTCAGCATACTTCCAATCTGTATACTCATGTTGACCATTTTCGCTTTAATACCTTTAGCTCTAAACGAATGATTAGAGCTATGGCTAAAGAGATAAAAGAATATGACCTAGTTCTCATCATTACCGATACGTTACATACATTGATGTATGGCCTATTTGATGAAATTGGAGGTCATGCCACTACTGCTCTATCCTACTTGGGCCACGATCATTTTGCTGAATACGAAAATATAGAATCCTTTTTTGAAGTCATTATCCATTCTCCAAATAGCTCTGAAATAGAATATGGAATTGCTAGTCAACTAATTTTTGGAGGGTATCCATTTAATAATACACTTACAAAAGATATTCGCACTCCTCATTCAGAAGGCTTTGGCCTTCAAACAGCGAAAACTAGATTATCCTACGGGCACTTATCTAACTTAAAAATCAATAATCCTAAATTAACTGAGATAGATAGTATTATTAATGATGCAATAAGAAATGAAGCTATGCCAGGCTGTCAAATATTAGCAGCAAAAGACGGTCATGTGTTTTATCAAAAATCTTTTGGCTATCATACGTATGATAGCACATCCAAAAAAGTATCCAATTCTGACATTTATGATTTAGCTTCCATAACAAAAATTGCTAGCTCCGCTATGACATTAATGAAATTAGAATCAGAAGATAAATTTTCTGTTGATTCGGTACTTGGATTTTATTTGCCAGAAATGCTTGATAGTTCAGAGTATAAACATTTAAAAATAAAAGAAATACTTACTCACCAAGCTGGATTGGCTTCTTGGATTCCTTTTTTCTTTAATACGTTAGAAGATGGAAAACCATCTTATGCCCTTTACAGTAAATTTCCTTCCTCCATCCACAAAAACAGAGTGGCAAAAGATCTTTACATTTTGGATTCTTACAGAGACAGTATTTTTCATACTATTCTCAATACAGAGCTGAAAAAGAAAAAAAAATATAAGTATAGTGATCTAGGCTACTATTTTATAAATGAAATCATAGGAGAAATTACTGGTCAATCACAAGATCAATATGTAGAGCAAATCTATTCTCAATTGGGGTTAAAAAACATTGGATATTGCCCAAGAAATAAATGGAATATTGATCGTATTCCACCTACAGAAAATGACACCTTGTTCCGAAATCAACTAGTACATTCAGATGTACACGATCAAGGCGCAGCATTACTTGGTGGAGTTGGAGGTCATGCTGGTCTGTTTTCAAATGCAAATGATTTAGCGGTGATTATGCAATTATTTTTAAACAGAGGGACATATGGTGGTGACACTATATTTAACAAGTACATGATTGAGAAATATACTTCTGCTCCATTCTATGAGACTAACGATAACCGAAGAGGCATCGCATTTGATAAACCTGTTCGTAACGGAGCTGGAGGCCCAACTTGTTTTGAATGTATGTCCCTAAGTAGTTTTGGTCATTCAGGCTTTACTGGAAATCTGACTTGGGCAGACCCAGAAAGTGGTTTGGTTTATGTATTTCTTTCTAATCGAGTATACCCGGACGCTGAAAATCATAAGCTAATTACCATGAACATCCGAACAGAAGTCATGCAAGTTATCACAGATGCACTTGACCTCAAATTCCCTTTAGAAGCACAATAGCATTTGGCCCTTCATTAAATAACATATCTAATATACTTAGGTTAGGAAAAAATCCTAATTTATCTTCAAATACCTGCATGTATTTAATACCAGCACTTAGATGCAGACTGGGTTGTTTGGGATGTATTTTTTGTCTGTAATCTTGTGATTCATTTTCCTTTGAAAGGTAACGATTTGATTTATGAATGTTTTTTTCAAACTGGAAACACGAAAGTATAATCTGAGCCATTTTATCATTTAATTCAACTAAAAATTCAAATTTATTTTCATGGTATATTGGATAAAATAAATGCTCATAGTATTCAAAGTAAGGTGAAGTACGGTAAGCACTCTCTAGTGATTTCCAATGGATTTTCTTCCAATTTTGGGTGTGATCTATCTTAATATCCTTCATCTTGGTTTTGCCAGAACCTCTTTGTATGGGAACGATTAAATTTAATGGTCCATTGGCTCCAGCAATTACACAACGATTTCGATAGGATTGCTTACGAAAAAATTCATGTATGTCAATTACAACGCTATTAGAAAAAATTAGGGAAGAATAGTAATCTATATTACCGGCATATACAGAACTAAGTACAATATCTCCAATTGTATTATTCAACGGTAGAAAAAATACGATCCCATCTTATACCCGTTTCTTGATTTTTGGAAAACCACACAAATGATGCTGTACCAACCACATGATCTTCAGGAACAAAACCCCAATACCTTGAATCTGCAGAACCATGTCTATTGTCACCCATCAACCAGTAATAATTTTGCTTGAAAGTATACGTATCCATTACTTCTCCGTTGATGACGTACTCTCCATTTGAATTCACTTCTACTTGATTTTGCTCATATACCTCAATCACCCTCTTATACAAAATCCAATTTTTTGGATTTAATGGTATTACCCCTCCTTTTGCTGGTATATACAAGGGTCCAAAATTATCTCTTGACCAATTAAAATCAGGGTGATTGGGGTAAATTGGACAATATTGGAAGTTTTCCTCATAATGATACCCTTTTGGTTCATTTTCAGTTAATACGCTATCCCATCCAGGGTATTTCAGTTTAATCTGTTCTTTAGTGGAGTGACTACAAGTAAGGTAATTCACATTAGATATCTCCATTTTTTGTGTGGTATCTATGGTAAAAGAACTGCTATCGCTATTGTAAATAGAATCTATGCGTAAGACCTGAGATTGTGTTTTAAATTCATGGTTCTGTGAAATATCGGATTTATAATAAATTTCATAGTCCTCAAATAGTTGATCATTTGGTAGGAGCATAAACTTTTTATAATTAGAATAAAACCGATGGTTGAAGATAGCTTCTTCAGGATAAATTTCAGGCTTACCATTAATGTAAATCTGATTACTTTTTATTTCGAGGGTATCCCCCCCTACAGCTACACATCTTTTTATATAATTTTCTTTTTTATCTACGGGAAGTGTGGTGATACCATCTGTTTTAGGCAAATAACCTACGGGTGAAATGGAAATTTGGCCACCATTAATGATATTTTCTCTTGCAGATTTCATGTATGTTGACTCGTATTTTTTGAATTGATCTAAACTTAGTGTAGAAACTTTATCATAAGGGTGTGGTGCATTTGGATTTTCAATACGATATGCCTTTAGATCCATGGCACACTTAAAATAGGCTTCATTACGAAGAATAGCATAATAGTCATGTGCTATTACTCCATTATCTAAAATCACCGTATCACCTACAGGCCAATTAAAGACCATAATATTACCTCTTTTTATTTCACCATAACCAGGTAATCTACTGTAATCTGTGCTAAACCAGTCGGTAAATGAAGGTACAAACGTGCCTGGAATTCGATTATGTACAAATGGAATAGAAATGGGTGTTTGTGGCAACTTTGGACCGTATTTCATTTTATTGACGAATAAATAATCTCCTATGCGCATGGTTTTCTCCATAGATCCGGTAGGAATAGTAAAAGCTTCAAAGAAAAAAGATCTAATAATGGAGGCAGCTACAATGGCAAATCCAAGTGCATTCGTCCACTCAGAAGCCATTGTCTTTTTATTCGCTTTATCTCTAGATCCCAAAATTCTAAAAACCATATATAGGGCATGACCTACAAAAGGAGCAATAAAAAATAAGGTTAATTGATCGTGCCAGAACCTATTATCTCTATCGGATTTTTTTGTCCAATCAGTCGGTTCTACCACTTTTAGCTCCTTATTGAAAGCCAAGTATGGGATATAATACCACGGTAATAATACCATAAGCAGCGTGTCTTTTACAGCGTATCTACCAAATAAACGTGCTGTTTCCACATTACAACCAATGGCCACAATTAAATTGACAAATGGAATAATAAAGAAAAACACCCACCACCAAGGTTTTTTTATGATCTTGAGCCAAATAAAAATATTATAAACTGGAACAAAACCTTCCCAGCTTTGTCGTCCATTCTTTTCAAAAATTTTCCAGAGACTTGCAAAGTAAATTGCAACCATTAAATACAATAAAATGTAAGGAATCATGTTCTAAAATTTGATTAAATCTTTCATTTGATATACACCCGTTTTACCTTTTAAAAACTCCGCAGCCAACACAGCACCCAATGCAAAACCTTTTCTGTTTTTAGCTTTGTGCGTAAAAGAGATTTCATCTATTTCATTTTTATATGCTACGGAATGTGTACCAGGCACATTGGGTTCCCTGTAGGATTCTATGGTTATCGTTTTATCTTGCTTATCGGCTTCCATCCAAGATGAATAACGATCAATTTCTTCGATTAGTATTTCTGCAGTGGAAATAGCCGTACCACTTGGTGAATCCAATTTTTCTGTATGATGAACTTCTTTAATATTCACTTGATAATCATCATATTGATTCATGATTTCAGCGAGTTTTTTGTTCATATGCCAAAAAATATTAACTCCAATAGAGAAATTAGTAGAGGTTAATAAGGCATGGCCATTCTTTTTGCATATGTCAACTAACTGATCATAATGTGCATACCAACCTGTTGAACCAACTACTACAGGCACTTTTTCAATAAAACATTTTTTGATGTTATCCACAGCACTTTCAGGGTTGGTAAATTCAATCACCACATCTAATCCAGCGATTTCTTGACTTTGCCAGTAAGATTCATTCAATATAACACCTACGGTATGACCCCTATCAGAAGCAACCTTGTGGATCATTCTACCCATTTTACCATAACCAATTATACCAATCTTCATCTTCTAATCGCAAATGTATACAATACTGCACATAAAAGATTCCTTTTAACTCAATAGAAGTAAATTTTTATTATCCATACTAGTTTTTTATTTTTACAACCAGGTTTTGATATTCCGAAATTTTCCTCATATCTGCTTGTTGCACTGTCTTTTTTTTCTAAGCTTAACTACAATTTATGGACAGTTTCAATTGAATGGTAGTGCCAGTAATATTTCTTGTAAATGTTATCAACTTACTCCAGATGTCAACAATATGGCAGGTTCAGTATGGAACATTTATCAAATTGATTTAACTCAACCATTTGATTATTCTTTTACAGTGAATTTGGGCTGTAATACTGGCTTATGGACTGGGGCTGACGGTATGGTGTTTGCACTTCAACCCATAAGTACCAGTATTGGAAGTGCTGGAGGACAAATGGGACTTGGAGGTGTTATACCATCACTTGGTGTATTTATTGATACCTACCAAAATGGAGCGCACAATGATCCATACAATGACCATATTTCCATAAATCTGAATGGTGATGTTGTACATACTTCTGCTAATAATATAGCTGGTCCATATGACTTAGGAGAAGTAGAAAATTGTACCGCAGAGCCTCTAAGAATAACCTGGGATCCAACCACTACACTAATGACTGTATATTACAATAATCTTCAAGTACTTACTTACACTGGAGATATAGTCAATACTGTTTTTGGGGGGAATCCAATGGTCTATTGGGGATTTACCGCTTCTACGGGTGGTGCAAGTAATTTTCATCAGTTTTGTTTAGATGTATCCGATGTTACTGTGGACACGACCAATATGATCACTGAAAACGAGACTTGTGATCTATCGAATGGGAGTATAAGTGGAATCAGTATTAGTGGTGGCTTAACTCCCTATCAATGGACATGGAATGGAAATCCTTCCCTTAACCTTGACACCTTTAATATTGAGGGAGGAAACTATCAATTAAACATCACAGATGGAATGGGTTGCACCACAAATACCATCATTACTGTTAGAGATTTTTCAGCTCCTGAAATTGATACTTCTAGCCTCATATTAAAAAATGAAGATTGCGGTCAAGAAAATGGATTTATTGAGAATATTGTGGTACAATCTGTGGCTGATACATTAAGCTATTTTTGGAATGGAATAGCATCTGATTCCTTGAATTTAAATAATCTATCACAAGGTAGTTATCAATTGATTGTACTGGACAATAATGGATGTAGGGATACTCTCAATTTATCTTTAGTAGACACCAATTATCACCAAATTGATATTGGGTATAACACACTTGTTTTGGAAGCGGATGAACCTATTGATTTTTTTGAAACATCTAACGATACATCTGTAATCTGGAATTGGACTTTTGGAGATGACTCTACAAGTAACCTCAGTGACCCGACACATACATACTATTATGCAGGGACATATACTATTTGTTTAGTTGCTTCAAACCAATACGGATGTAGCGATACCGCATGCATAGAACTGGAACTGGAACCTGCAGAAATTGTTGTTCCTAACATTTTCACACCAAATGGAGATTTAACAAATGATTTATTTGAAATTAAAGGGATAAATGACCGATTTGGTTTACGAATCTACAACAGATGGGGAAATATATTGTACGATCAAAACCCTTATCAAAACAATTGGGACGGACTAAATTTAAAGGGAAATGCAGTGCATACAGGAACCTACTATTACATTCTTACGAATGAACTAGAGGATATTAAAAGAAATGGTAGTTTTATCCTACAGCGATAAATTAGATATTAGCATCTAATTTCTCAGCCAATTGCTCCTTTGGCACAGCACCTACGACTTTATCAACTACTTCACCATTTTTAAGAAAAACAATAGTGGGGATATTCCTCACTCCAAATTGAGCAGCAATTCCTCCATGAAGATCTACGTTCACTTTTCCAACAACCGCTTTTCCTTCATATTCTGTTGCCAAAGCATCTACGTGAGGTCCAACCATACGACATGGTCCACACCACTCTGCCCAAAAATCAACTAATACTACTTTGTCCGATTTTAGAGCAAGGGAATCAAAATTTTCGTCTGTAAACTCGAGAGCCATAATGAATCAATTTAATTTACGTCAAATATATATTAAATACTGAATTAGTATTCAAAAAATTAATTTTAGTTAGTGTGTTTCTGTCACTATCTGTTCTTCTTTCAATTTGTATAAATAGGTATCCATTTTAGACTTATTGATAGAGTACCCTAAAAATCCATCCATATTTTGTAAACCCTCTAAAAAATCATTTGACACACTGGTTTGAAACTTTCTGGAATTTAGGGTGATAAATGACTTACTCTCTCTGTCTAATAATTCGAATATAAGCTGTTTTTTTCCTTTGTGTTTCTTGACCAATTTTTCAATAGATGAAATGCGATCTTTCTTCATTTCCTCAAAATCCCAACGCACATATAATGATGCAGTGAGCTTTTCTCTTACATCATCAAGTAACTCAATTTGTTGTATTCTGAATTCTTTTTGAAACTCATCGGATTTATAATATTTAGGTCGTTGTTGCACCTTACCTTTAATATGAAGGAAATTACCTGGCACCAAAAAGTGCATAAACTTTAAATACTGTTCTCCAAATAAACGAAACTCCATTTGACCTTCCATATCTTGTAACTCTAAAACACCGTATTTTGTTCCTCTCCTACTTTCTAAATTTGCAGCAGAATTCGCTAAACCAATAAATGAAAATTCACGTTCTGGAAGTTCTTGTAACTTTTCATTCAGCACTTTTAAATTAATGTCGCAGAAGTAATTTAATTCTAGTTTATAATCCTGTAGTGGGTGACCAGTAAGATAGATACCTACTACGTCCTTTTCTTTGGTTAACAATTCAAAGGTGCTCCACTCATCTACAGCAGGAATGTTAGGTTCTGCTAATTCGACAGTTTCTCCAAATGCATCAAATAAACTAGCTTGATTGGTGTTGTTTTTAGCTTGAAATGCTTGTCCAAATTTAATGGATCTTTCAATCAAAGATTGTTGCTGTTCATCCAACCCAAAATATTGTGCTCGGTGAAGTCCTGGAAAAGAATCAAAGGCCCCAGCCATAGCAAGACTTTCTAATACTCTTTTATTGCAATCTTTTAAGCTGACTTTTTTCACGAAATCAAAAATGGAATGAAATTTCCCTTCTACTTTTCTCTGTTCTACAATGTTTTTGACGGGACCATGACCCACCCCTTTAATAGCTCCCAAACCAAATCGAATTTCACCTTTTTCATTCACTGCAAACTTATACCAGCTTTCATTCACGTCAGGACCTAGCACTTTCATTCCCATTCGATTGCACTCTTCCATAAAGAAGGTTACCGTTTTAATATCGTTCATGTTATTACTCAATACGGCAGCCATGTATTGAGCAGGATAATGTGCTTTTAAAAAAGCGGTTTGATAAGCAATTAAGGCATAACAGGTACTGTGTGACTTATTAAATGCATACGAAGCAAACTTCTCCCAATCTTTCCAAATCTTCTCTAAAATTTCTGCATCATGGCCTCTTTCACCACCTTGTTGAAGAAATTGAGGTTTCATTTTTGAGAGCAGCTCAAAATTCTTTTTTCCCATGGCCTTTCTCAACGTGTCGGCCTCCCCTTTAGTAAATCCAGCCAGTTTTTGAGATAATAACATCACTTGCTCTTGGTAAACCGTAATACCATACGTTTCTTCCAGATACTCTTGCATCACAGGGAGATCGTATTCAATTTCCTCATTACCATGTTTCCTCTTAATAAAACTGGGAATGTATTCCAATGGACCTGGCCTATACAAGGCATTCATGGCAATTAAATCTGAAAAGGCGGTTGGGCGCAGTGATTTCAAATGTTTCTGCATTCCTGGTGATTCATACTGAAAAATACCCACCGTTTCACCTCGTTGAAACAATTCATACGTTTTTTTATCATCAAGTGGGATGGAATCAATATCAATTTCATCTCCCGTCATGGCTTTGATAATCTTTATCGTGTCCTTAATGAGCGTTAAGGTTTTTAGCCCCAGAAAATCCATTTTCAACAACCCTGCAGACTCCGCTACCGCATTATCAAATTGGGTACACCACATGTCTGAATCCTTGGCTAAAGCAACCGGAACAAGGTTTCGAATATCCGATGGGGTAATGATGACACCACAGGCATGAATTCCCGTATTTCTAAGCGAACCTTCAACCAATTTAGCTTGACGAATCACTTCACCCTCTAACCCTTCTTCGTCGAGTTTATTAATGAGTTCCTCTGCATTTTTTAATTGATCCGCATTCAATTTCTCCTTGACCTCTTCTTTTGACCAACCAAACAACTTATTCAATTTTACATCTGGGACTAACTTAGCCAAGCGATCCGTTTCTGGCAATGGTAAATCCAACACCCTACCGGTATCTCTTATAGATGACTTGGCTGCCATAGTTCCATAGGTTATGATTTGGGCAACTTGACTAGATCCATATTTATCAATTACGTATTGAATTACTTTTCCTCTTCCTTCATCATCAAAGTCAATATCAATATCGGGTAACGAAATTCGATCGGGATTTAAGAAACGCTCAAATAGCAGGTTATATTCAATGGGATCTACATTAGTAATTCCCGTACAATAAGCTACAGCTGAACCCGCAGCAGATCCTCTTCCTGGACCAACAGAAACCCCCATGTCGCGGGCGGCATTACAAAAATCCTGTACAATCAAAAAGTACCCAGGGTAGCCAGTATTTTTAATGGTCTCTAACTCAAAATTAAGTCGTTCCTCAATTTCAGGTGTAATCTCTTCATATCGCTTTTTTGCCCCTTCGTAGGTAAGGTGTTTTAAATAGTTATTTTCTCCCAATTTTAATGAAGGATCTGCTTGATCTTTTTCGTCTTGAAATTCTGCTGGAATTTGAAAAGCAGGAAGCAATACATCAGAAGCCAAGCGATAGGGCTCACACTTGGAAATGATGTCATTGGTG
>JAYYEV010000007.1:0-19476 GCA_036159515.1 Bacteroidota bacterium
ATGGATATGACTTATGGATTCGTTTTACTGCAAAATATCAAGTCGCCAACATCAATGAACCCCTTTTCTATTACCGTCAGCACAATAGTAACCTTACTAAAAATGAAGATCGAATATTAAAAACACGGGCTGAAATAAAAGAATCTTTTGTTAGCAAAGAAAAAATAAAAACACCTAAGACGTTAGGGATCCTGCCTGTTAGAGGAGAAAAAATCAACAGATACAGTCTTGCATTTGAAAAATTCGGAAATGAATTTTTAATTGATAAAAAAATTAAATCTGCACTCCAATCTAACCATATTAATCAACTTGTTGTTACATCACCCGATCAAAAAATTAAAGACCATGTCATTCAAAATTATGCTGAAAACGAAGTCCTATTTATTGAAAGGCCTAAAAATCTTGCCATATTAAACAGAGATCTTAAAGATTCCGTTGAATTCATTTTTAATAATAGTCTTTTGGAGGGTCAAAACTTCGATAGTTTCTTGTTAATGTTTTTAGAGTATCCTTTTGTGGAATCCAACATATTGGACGATGCCATACAGACCATGGCTATTTTTGATCTTGATTCATTAATTACTGTGAGACAAGACAATAGTCTCTTTTTTAATCATGACGGTAATGGAATGAAAGCCATTAATAATCAAGATAAATTCACTAAGATGGAAAGAGAAGCTATTTACAAATTTACAGCTGGTCTTATGCTAACAAAAGTTGACTTATTTAAAAGTAAAAAAACCTTTATAGGTCAAAGAGCTGGTCATATTGAAGTCAGTCAAAAAGCAGCTATGGGTCTTTACACTGATTTTGATGTGAAAATGGCTAAATTAATTGCCAAAGAAGAATAAAAAGAAAACACGTAGTTTCTTGAAAATAAAAACGATCAATCTTGTCCTCAGGGGAATTACATTAGGAAGTAAATTTCTGTTATCGATTTATCTCGTTAAATTCCTGAGTTTAGAAGCAAATGGAGAATATGGAATTTTTGTAGCTACCATATCCATGTTAACATATGTACTTGGATTGGACTTTTATTCTTTTAACAACAGAGAAATACTACAAGAAAACAGCTCAGAATCAGGCAAAAAAATTAAAAATCAGTTTTTCCTATTCACCATAGTTTACCTTATCGTTCTGCCATTGTTATATGTGCTTGGATTATTTGATTTCATAGGTGAGAAATACGTTTTTCTATTTTACCTAATACTGATTTTTGATCATATATCTATTGAACTTTATAGGTTATTGGTAGTCTTTTCAAAACCCATACAAGCAAACATGAACCTATTTTTGAGAACTGGAATATGGATTTTAGTTTTAATTTTTGCCTGGCATAATGATTTTGAAGAATTAAAAAATTTAAAAAGTGTTTTTAATTTCTGGATGATAGGCTCATTTTTATCAGTGGCTTATTCTATTTTTTCATTAAGTACAACTGGAATCAGTATACCTTGGAGAGAAAAAATAGAGACGAAATGGATTCTTGCAGGGCTAAAAATTGCAACTCCCTTTTTTATAGCAACACTTTCTTACAAAATCATTCAATTTGCAGATAGATATATGGTTGAATTTTACCTAGGCACCAAGCAAACTGGTGTTTATTATTTCTTTAGTAATATCAGTATGCTTATTGAAACATTTGTTCAAACAACGGTTGTCATGATCTATTCACCTCAACTGATTGCTTCACTCAAAAAAGACAAACCTTTTCAAATAAATATTTTTAAGACCTTTTCTAAAGAAATTGTAATTTATTCTGTATTAGCTGTAGTTAGTGTATGTGCTATCATATATCCATTGTTATATATAGTGGAGAAAACAGAACTTTTTCTTTCCATTAGTGTGTTTTTTGTAATGGTTACAACACGCTTTATTTTTAACATCTCGTTGATTTATCACTTTAAATTGTATGTGGCTAAAAAAGATAGAATAATAATGACCTCTACCTTAGTTGCTGTTTTATTTAATATATCACTTAATTTTATTTTTATACCATATTATGGATTAATCGGAGGAGCTTTAGCCACACTCGTATCCATACTTATAATGATGGGTTTTAAATTATTTTATGCAAAAAAATATGAGCATTAAAAAATTGCTTTTTTTCCCTCAAAATGAGACCCATTTGGAAAATATGATTCCTCTATTGCCACATTTTGAAAATAAGGGATATGAATGTGAATTCATTGATGCATCGAAAATTTACCACCAAGATATTTATAAAAATCATTCTCAAATAAAACGTATTCCACTGCAAACCAAATGTGAAATTCCATTCTACACAACAGGGTCTATCCAAAGAATAAGGTTTGTAATGTTGTTAAGAAAAGAATTAAGACAAGTTAATAGAAATTATGATGGTTTTTTTATCGGAAACGATGGTGCACTCCAACGATTAGTGATGAAAACCATATCCATACAAAAAACATTCTTTCTAGTAGATGCTATAATTAATGATAACACATTTAGTTTTTATAAAATCTTCAAGCATTCTAATTTTAAATATTACGACATCAAGGACTGGATAAGAAGAAAATCAAAGCTCATTAGTATGAGAGTCATTAGGTATTTACCATTCAATTACTTACTACCTAGTGAAATTGGTACTGTGAGGACTACAAAGATGTATGTGCTTGGAGATTATGTAAAGGAGGTGCTGAAAACAAGAGGTATCCCTGATAAAGAAATTGTAGCTTGTGGTTTGCCAAGATTTAGGAAAATACTTAAATATCGACACCCTGGAAATAATCTTGAACCCAATGGGAAGTTTAAAATCATGACGCTAACACAATCTGCTGTATGGCATAATGACCATGTAAAAGAAGAAGTTCAAAAAAAGCAGCTGTTTAAATTAATAAATCTTCTTGAGAGAATGCGTGAAAAAGAAAATTCAGAAATGGAGCTTAATATTCGTTTACACCCCAGAGATATTGCGGAAGATAGATCCTATTTTTTTGAAAAAGATTTTGTCCATTTAATTGAAGGTGATTTGTATAAACAATTAATGAAACATGATATTGTAGTAGCTACTTCCTCTACTGTTTTACTAGAAACATTAGCTATTAACGGAAGAGTTGCCGTTATGATGTTAGTAGATCAATGGTGGAGATATGAACGATCATTTTTGAAACTTCCTTGCTTCCAAAAATTTCATAATGAAAAAGACCTCGAAGATTATTTTAGATATTTATTAAACGGTGGTGATTATAATAGAGCTGGTTTAGAAAAATTAATCAGTCCAGATCTTAAAGATTCAGTTGAAATCATTACAGCAGATGTCATTAAAGAGTTATCCTAGACAATTATTTTGAAATGGTATATTTTATCCAATCATACATAAAGACCACAAAGAACCAAGAATAATCAATAGTGTATCTTTTAATTAATTTAGGTTCATTATAAATTCTATATAACCACCTTACATTTAGCTTATTAACCCAGTTTGGATAATAGTCTGTGTTTTGAAACGATTGGTGCAAAAAGCCACCGCATGAGAATCCTCTTCCACTCCAACCTGCTACTTTTAATTTGATTAAATAGTTCTCCTGTAAGGGGCTTCCCATACCTACGATCATTACTTCAGGATTTAAGTTAATCATTTCCTTAATATGTAACTTTAATTCTTCTTCATCTTTGAAAAATCCATCTCTAAAACCTATTATGTTCAAATCAGGATATTTCGCTTGAATATTTTGGATAGATTTTTCAATGAATTTAGGCTTAGTACCAATAAAATAGACTTTACTTTTTGAAACACTAAGCTGATTAAATAAGGGTTTAAAATAAGATGAAAAATCAGGAGATAATCGTTGAATGGACTTATTTAATAAAATAGAAGAAAGTTTTTTTAATATAATACCATCCGATGTGATGAGATCAAAATCTTTTAGGTCTATGTTGTTTCTTAATTTTAAATAAGAAAATGGATTGACATAGGATACGATCCCGCTCTGCATGTTTAATAACACCTCGGAATTTTCCACTAACTTATTTTTTAAATTCTCAATCAAATCATTAAAATTGAATTTCAAATTTAACAACTCCTACATCAATTTAAGATTATTGCATGAAATAATAGAGCATAGGTGGATTTACCGCTTTGTAATGTGTATTTCATTTATATAATTAACTTTATATTATCTAACCTTTTAGTTACATTCTACATGCTTTTAAGGCAAAAAATCCTGATTCAGTTTATTCTATTTCTATTGTGGATTGGCTCAATAAATTACTCGGTAATTTATTACTTGGGATTTCATCAAAAAGGAGAGCTTTTAGCTAAAACAATAAATTTATCTATTAACTCCATCATTTTTATTGTTTTATCCGTATTTCTATTTAGTCATTTCAAAATTCATAAGAAAATAAAGCTACCCAAACTACAGGTTTTTTGGCTATTAACTGGAGTAATTATATTGATGGCAATAGGTTCCTTAGTACAACTTAAGTTTAGGGATGTCATACCCTCATTTTTACGATTTATAAATTATGTTGGAATTTTCATTATTGGTTATAATATTAAAAAGGAATACCATCCAAGTTACTGTATTCAAATCCTGAATCCATTCATTTTACTTTCGGTTATATCATGTTTAGGGTTTGGCTTCTTTGAAATATATATAGGTGATATCCAATATTTAAACAATGCCTATCGCCTTTCAGGTTCATTTAAATTCCATCAGTTAGCATTTGGTATGTACCTCTTTACCATTATTACTTGTATACTCTTTCTTAAATACAATTCTCAAGATAAAATCATTAAAAAAATCATTTTTGGCGTGGTATTGGCGCTATTACTTTATCTGTTTATGAGAGTACACTCTAGATTATTGTCTCTTTCTTTATTCACAACACTTTTAGCAGTCTCTTTTATAGGAACTAAACAATTATTAGTTAAAGTTAAAATTATAACAGCTACTATGTTTTTATTGGTAACTGGACTTTTTTTAATGTTCAATTTTGATTTTCAACCAAGGTTAAAGAATTTATTGTTATCTAAAAATAATTCAGGATTTGTGGATTCATCATCTAAAACCAGATTGGATATCATAAACAATAGTTTAGCTGCCATAGATAATGTAGATGTTCTAATTGGTAAAGGATTAGGAACTTTTAATAGTTTTTATGAAAAAGCAGGGTTTAAAAAAGGAGTTGCAGCGCACAATAATTATCTATTATTTTTTATCGAGGGAGGTATTTTAGCATTAGCTGCTTTTATCTTATTTGAGTTTATAATGATGATTAAATTCTTTAAAATCATTAAAAACAGTTATAAAATAAAACATGAAACAGATAAAAAATTACTTTTTGCTGCAGCCACTTTGTTTATAGGAATCGAATTTCTAGGTTTTCTATTGAACAACTACTTTTTCTATCAGTCTGAAACCGTCATATGGTTGTTATTAGGGTTTTGTGGACCCTTTTTAGAAAGAAAAGTTAAAATTCATGTCTAAAATCAATCATATTTCATATTGGTTATTTTTGGTTTTACCAAGTGCTCTTTTCTTTGAAAAAATTGTAGCTAGTACATTGATTGCAGTCTTATTTCTTATTAAAATTCCGATCATATTTCAGTTTAAAACCCTGAAGTTGTTATTAAAACAAAAAATATTGCTTTTTAGTATTCTTTATTTTTTGCTGCACGCTATTGCTTTATTGTTCACCATTGATATCGAGGACGGTTTATATTCATTAGAAATCATTCTGAGTTTTTTAGTCCTTCCACTAATAGGAATTACTTTTAAAAGGAATAATAAACCTCTACAAATTAATCGTCATTTTGTAGAAAAACTATTCTATGTATTTGTCTCTGTTGGATTTCTAGCTATTGCCTTGTGTTTATGTAATGCTTTTTACAAGGTTAATTTTGGAAACGGATCTAAAGATTATTGGTTTTTTTACAGAGGTTTAGCCCATCCTTTGTGGCAAATTCATCCGATATATCTTGCCTACTATCTAAATTTTTTACTAAGTATTTTACTTTTTCATGATTGGAATTTAAAATGGAAGTTTAGAGAGTACATAAAATGGTTTCTTATTCTATTAACCATAATTTTCTTAATTCTTCTCTCTGCTAGAACACCTTTAGTAATTTCTTTTATAATTCTAATCCTATTCATCTACCACAGATTAAAGGTCTATAAAGTAGCTCTTACCTTAACTACATTATCGCTACTAATTACATCTGTATTAGCATTAGTATTTACAAACAATAGATTCAAAGAGCTTTTCAACGAAAATGGCATATTACAAGAAGACAGAGTTCAGACATGGAGAGGAGCATATGAAGTAGCATCAGATCATTTTTGGTTTGGTATACCCAAAGGAGATTTAGATGATGAGTTAGAAAAAGTTTATAGAAAAAATAATCATACAAAGGGTCTAGAGAGATCATACAATTGCCATAACCAATACTTACAACTACTGTGTTATTTCGGAATATTTGGATTACTATTTTTCATTTTATGGCTCTATTATGTGTACAAAGCAACAATAGATAACCACCTTATATTCCAATTACTTGTATTTAGTATATTGATATACTTTTGTACAGAATCTATTATGTCTGTAAATAAAGGAATAGTATTTATTTCTTACTTCTTTACGTTAATTGCCATTTATGAAAAATAAAAATTCCCATGATTTTGACCTTGTAAACCTGGCACAATTCATTAACAATGTTTATGACAGAAGAAAAAAAATAGTTTTAGTTTTATTTGTAGCTATATTTTCCTTTGGAATTTATGACAGTGTGTCAACAGCTGAAACCTCCCAATCTTTTTACCTAATAAAATGCAATGAAACATTCTTTCAAAATAAAAACAATGATGTAAAACAAATTGGATTAGAGTTAAGCTACAATTTGACTAATTATGTGACAAATAAAAATTATGAAGGACTTTCTAAGATATTAAACATGGATCAAAAAAACGTTGAATCTATCCATAATATTAAAGTGGTTAATATCAGCGAAAATGATCATTTTTTTAGGGTATATCTGTACTTTAAAAATCAAATCAGTTCTTACGAAATTATCAGTAAAATGGTAAATTACATGAATAATCAACCTCTATTAATAGAACAAAAAAATTTAAATGAACTTTATTTTAATCAATATGTGGAAGAGCTTAACCTTAAAATAAATGGTTACGATCATGATAGTTTAAAATCCAAAAATGAAATAAATGATATTTTAATTTTAATCAAACAAAAAAATGAATTGCTCGTAAAAAGTAAATTGAACAAACCCTTTTATATTACAAATCCAGAGAACAAAATCATTTCAAGTAATAACTACATGTTGATGATTCTGAAATATGTATTTTCCTTTCTTTTTATCTCATTCACTGTAATATTACTTCTAGAAGGAAGAGCATTTATAAAGAAATACCGTTCCTAATTTTCGGATTCATTTTGTCACCTTCATACCCTTTTAAAATTTAGAAGGCCATTAATTACAATTTTTAACAGCTAGCAAGATTATATTTTAAGTAATTCCCATGAAGTAAAATATCATGAAACAAACTGTAATGAGAGATGTAAAAATGAGAAATTGTAATATTGAAATTTGTAAATTTGACTAGTTAAGGAAGAAAATGGTGCCAACTATACAAGATAGAGTTAAAGAAATTCAACATAAGATAGCAGATTGTTTATCATTAAAAGTGGACCAATTGGTATTTGAATTTAGTGAATTACCGGATTATGTAGACTTAGATTTATTTACCATTAATGCAATCCACAAACAACAATTTTTCTTTTATTCAACCGAAGGTAGGGATAAAATTGAAGCGCTTGAGTTGATGCTGAAATATGCAAAAAATAATCTTAACATTGAAGATTCATTTACTATTCAATGGAAACTAAAAGGGTCTACTGAAATTCATCAATCCTACTTTAGAGCCTTTAACATGATGGATGCTTTGGATAAATTTTATTATGGAAGAAGTATAAATTCCATCATAATATATAGTGTCACGTTAAACCCAATAGCATAATGAGTAAAACCCATGTTACGGTTCGATTCTCCGATATCGATATGGCCGGGAATGTACATAACAGCAAATACCTAAGTTATTTTGAGCAAGCAAGAATAGATTTTTTGACTGAAATATCAGGTCTAAATTGGGATTGGAGAAAAAGAGGCCTATTAATTGGAAGAATTGAAGTAGATTATATTAATCCACTGCATCTAAGAGATGAAGTATACATAAAAACATCATGTGATCATGTAGGAAATAAAAGCTTTACTCTCTCCTATACTTTATATAAAAAAACTAAAGATGAAGACATATTATGTACTCGCGGAAGAAGTATTCTTATTTGCATGAATTTTGAAACTAATCTTTCGGTTCCTATTTTTCAAGAGTGGAGAAAATACTTAATGAAATCTGCTACTTCTTAAAAAATTATAAAGTGCATGTTAAAAGCACAATTCAAAAAATACATTTTAAAGTTCAAAATACCGAGCGGTACAAGCAGAGGAATTTTGACTGAGAAACCATCTTGGTTTTTAAAAGTTTTCGAAGATTCTAGTCCCGATATTTTTGGAATTGGTGAATGCGGTCCTATAAAAGGACTAAGTAGAGATCCTATTTACTCATTTGATGAAAAGATGGAGGAACTATGTGAAAAAATCAATCATCATCAAAACGTAGATTTAAAAGAGTTTCCAAGTATTCAATTTGGATTAGAAATGGCTCTAAAGGATCTTGAAAACAAAGGTGAAAGAACACTTTTTCAGAACACGTTTACCAAAAATGAAAAAAATATTAAGATTAATGGTCTTATATGGATGGGTGAATTTGATTTCATGTCAAAACAAATTCAAAAGAAATTAGAAGAGGGGTTTCGTTGTATTAAAGTAAAGATTGGATCCCTAAAATTTAAGGACGAATTAAATCTGTTAAAGCAAATTAGAAAAAATTTCAAATCCACTGAGCTAGAATTAAGAGTAGATGCAAACGGAGCCTATTCAAATTCAAACATTTCAAATGTACTTTCAGAATTAGCAAAACTTGATATACATTCTATTGAGCAACCCATTTCAGTAAATCAATGGGATGACATGAAAAACCTATGTAAAAGCAGTCCTATTCCTATAGCTTTAGATGAAGAATTAATTAAACCTTATACTGAAAAACAAAAAGAAAATTTACTTCAGTATATTGATCCTCAATACATTGTATTAAAACCCTCAATGCTAGGTGGATTTAAAGAAACAGAAGAGTGGATTGATTTAGCAAAAAAAAATAATGTGGGATGGTGGATTACTTCAGCCCTAGAGTCCAATGTGGGGCTTAACGCCATTGCGCAATTTTGTGGGAACTTTGAAAATAAATTACCTCAGGGTTTAGGTACAGGTGGTCTATATCTAAACAATTTTGATAGTCCATTGGAAATAACGAATCAATATCTATCCCTATCCAAAAACAAAAAATGGAATCTTAATCCGTTAATTTTTAATGATTATTAAGACTAACTATAAAGATATTTTTGGCTTAGATCAATCAAAAATTAATGCGATTGACCCTTACATTAATAATGTACTTGAATTTTGGAAAACAGATAGTGCATATTTAATTGTAAAAACTTCAGGTTCTACAGGTAATCCAAAACCCATAAAACTTAAAAGAGAACATATTATAAATAGTGCTAATGCCACACTGGATTTTTTTGATTTAAATAAAGGAAGTTCTTTTTTATGTTGTATGCCATCTATGTACATAGGGGGAATAATGATGTTAATAAGAGCAATTGTTAATGAAGGAGTGATATTTTTAGAAAAACCTAGTAGATATCCTATTCAGCGATTGAATGAAAAAATTGACCTATGTGCAATGACAACAGCACAAACACGTAATGCAATACAAATTCCAAAAAGAATGGAATTCATTCGCAACCTTTTAATTGGTGGAGGTGAATTGACGAATGATGATGACTTTAATTTGAGTAAACTAGAAACATCATGTTTTCATTCATTTGGCATGACAGAAACCATCTCTCATATTGCTTTAAGACCTATCGATTCAAAGACAGAAGACAAGCTCTATCAATGCCTAAATCATGTTCAAATTAGCAATAATAATGAGAATCGACTTGTTATAAAATCCAAAAAAATTGGTATAGAAAGTTTAACTACAAATGATATAGTAGAAATTGTTGGTAATCAATTATTTAAATATATTGGAAGAATGGGTAATGTAATTAACTCTGGTGGGCTAAAGATTCATTCAGAACAAGTCGAAAAAACCTTAAGCCATCATTTAAATTCCTCGCAATTTTTCATTGACAAAGAACCCCATGACGAAATGGGCGAAATTTGCATTTTAATTTGTTTAGAGTCTATTAACGAAAAATCTGTTTTAGAAGCTACATCCCACATTCATAATAAAAAACTAGCTCCTAAAAAAGTATACTGGGTTAAAAAAATTCATTTTAAATCCAATGATAAATTGGACCGAATTAAAACCAGAAAAGAAGCTTTTTTAGTAAACAATTGCAAAAGCTTAAGTTCATTAATTTAATTTTAAAATAATGTTTTTAAAACTACTATTACCATTATTAAGCTTTTTTGTTCTACATAGGTCCCATCTAAAAGAAGCTGTTGTGATTCACGAAACTTATACTTCTATAACTTCTATTAATTTAAAAGAGGATAAAACGGTTGAAATAAGTATAGAATTAAATACATCAGATTTTATTTATGTATTTGAAAAAGAAACAAAACAAAAAATAACACCTCTATCAAAAAGTAACATAGAATACTTCAACGATTCACTGGTTTTATCTTTTATAAATAAACATTTCAAAATTACAAACAATGAAAAAGAGCTTACCCTTGAAATCGTAGGTAATGAAATTTTAAATGACGGCTCCTTTATGGTTTATATTCTTAGTAAAATGAAAAAAAGACCAAAATCTTTATTAGTAGAAAATAATATCTTTATGGATGTTTTTCATCGTCAAAAGAACATGATCAATTTAACTGGTTTAATTCACCAAAGTATTACATTAACAAAATATGAAACATCTTACCAATTCTTGTAAAGCATTTTTAGCTCTAATTGCTACAACCGCAGTATTTATTTCGTTTGCCCAAAATCCTAATCTGAATTACAATAAGTTTAAGCAACTTAAAGAGGAAATGGCTACTCCAAATGTGTACCGAACAGCCAGTGGAGCTCCTGGTCATGCATATTATCAAAATGAAGCCGATTACGTGATGAACCTCACCCTAAATGACCAAGAACAAAAAATAACTGGAAGTGAAACCATTACCTATCACAACAACAGTCAGGACAAACTAGAATATTTATGGTTGCAGTTAGATCAAAATAAACGTGCCCAAAGCTCAGATAGCTACAAAATACAAACCGGAAGTATAAGGTCTTTAAATACAAGGTCCATTAAGAATATGGAACCCGAGTTTGAAGGTGGATTTAATATATCAAGTGTGACTAAAAAAGATGGCTCAAAACAATCGTATACTATCCACAAAACCATGATGAGAATAAATCTAGACAAACCCCTACAACCAGGAGCTAACTTTACTTTCAATATTGATTGGTGGTATAACATAAATAATCGAATGGAAATTGGAGGAAGATCTGGGTATGAATATTTTGAGAAAGACGACAATTATTTGTATACGATAGCCCAATTCTTTCCAAGAATGTGTGTTTATAATGATACAGAAGGTTGGCAAAATAAACAATTCTTAGGAAGTGGGGAATTTACTTTACCCTTTGGAGATTATGATGTAAAAATAGCCGTACCCACAGATCATGTAGTGGCTGCTACAGGAAATTTAGTGAACGCAAAAGAAATTCTAAGCGAAGAACAAATCAAGAGACTTGAGTTAGCAAAAAAGAGCGAAAAAGAGCCTGTTTTCATTGTAAACGAAAAGGAAGCCATTAAAAACGAAAAGCAACGTAAAAAGGGAATGAAAACATGGCATTTTAAAGCTGAAAATGTACGAGATTTCGGATGGGCATCATCCAGAAAATTCATTTGGGATGCCATGGTTGTAAAACAGAAGTCATCTGATGTTCTAGCGATGTCTTTCTACCCTAAAGAAGGAAATCCGTTATGGGAGCAATACAGCACCAAAACGGTTGCACACACCCTAAAATGTTATTCAAAATATACTTTTGACTATCCATATCCTGTAGCTATTTCAGTCCATTCTAAATGGATCGGAATGGAATATCCAATGATCTGTTTCAATGGAGGAAGACCAGAAGAAGATGGCACCTACTCTAAAAGAACCAAATATGGAATGATAGGTGTTATCATTCACGAAGTAGGTCATAACTACTTTCCTATGATTATTAATTCAGATGAAAGACAGTGGACATGGATGGATGAAGGATTAAATACATTTTTACAATACTTAACAGAACAAGAATTTGAAAAAGGTTATCCATCTAGAAGGGGTCCTGCCTACAGAATTGTGGATTATATGAAAGGGGACAAAAAAAGAATATCACCTATTATGACCAATAGTGAATCTATACATCAATTTGGCAACAATGCGTATGGGAAGCCAGCAACTGCTATGAACATACTTAGAGAAAGTATTATGGGTAGAGAGTTATTTGATTACGCATTTAAAACGTATGCAAATAGATGGATGTTTAAACACCCTAACCCTGAAGATTTGTTCAGAACAATGGAAGACGCCAGTTCTGTAGATTTAGACTGGTTTTGGAGAGGGTGGTTTTACAGCACAGATCATGTTGATATTAGTTTAGATAACGTACGATATTATAAAATCAACAACCAAAATCCGGATGAAAACAATGCCGAAAGAAAGAAAAAATTTGAAGAAATTAAAGCAAAGGACATATCTAATCAACGAAATAAAGATATGGTAACCTACAGAGAAATAGATAGTAAGTTAAGTGACTTTTACACCTCCTATGACGAATTTGCAACAACCGAAAAACAACTTGAAAAATTTAAAAATTTTCAAGAAAAACTAGACGATGAAGAAAAAGAGATATTAGATGAAAATAAGCACTATTATGAAATAAAATTCAAAAATATAGGAGGACTTATTATGCCAATTTTTTTAGACTTTACCCTAAAAAACAATTCTCACAAGCTAGTTAAAATACCTGCTGAAATTTGGATGAAAAACAATTCTCAAGTAACAAAGGTGTTTGCATTTGATAAAGAAGTTAAGCAAATTGAATTAGACCCATTTTTAGAAACGGCAGATACAGACAGAAATAACAACTTCTGGCCTGTTAAAATAGAACCTACAAAATTTGAATTGTATCAATATAAGAATAGAAGAGATAGAAGTGGAAATAACCCCATGAAAAAGAAAAAAAAATAAATGCAAATTGAAGTAATTATCGCAGTTGCTTCTGTATTTGCTTCACTATTAACATTTGTCTCGGGTTTTGGTTTAGGTACGTTATTATTACCTGTTTTTAGTTTGTTTTTTGACATAGAAGTAGCTATCGCTGCTACCGCTATTGTCCATCTGTTCAATAATATTTTCAAGTCTTTTTTAACTTTTAAACAAATAAACTGGGAGGTTGTTTTAAAATTCGGTCTACCCTCTATTGGTGGTGCTATCATCGGGTCAATTTTGCTAAATTATATTGTGTTGAAAAGCACAAATAGTATATTCTTTCAATTAGGTCCAAGCTCATTTGAGACCAGCTTGTTAAAATTGATTATTGGAGGCTTAATTTTACTATTTACCTTATTTGAAATATTTAATTTAAAAAGTAAAGTATTGAATCATAAAAACAGCATTTATGTTGGTGGGGGGTTGAGTGGGTTTTTTGGTGGTATTTCAGGGCACCAAGGTGCGCTTAGAACCTTATTCTTATCAAAATTCAAATTAGATAAGCATTCGTTTATTGCCTCAGGCATCTGTATTGCATTGGCTGTGGATCTTTCCAGAATACCTATTTATATTAACGAAGGCTATTTTGATCTGGATGAATACCTTACCAAAGCACTGGTTATTGCTATTTTATGCGCGTTTTTAGGAGCTATCGCTGGTAAAACACTTATTAATAAGATTAAAGTAAAAGTGCTTTACAACGTCATAGCTTACTTTTTGATGTTATTTGCAGTTCTTTTGATGATAGGATTGATATAGTTTAAACAATGGATAACCTACCTTGCTTCATCTCTTTCATGACAAAAGAACTTTGTACAGTCGCAATATTTTGGACGTTGGCTAGCCTCTGGGTAATAAATTCATGGTAAGCATTGATGTTTCGAACCACAATATGAAGTAAATAGTCCGCATTTCCGCCTAGGTGATAACAAAAAAGGACCTCATTTAATTGATTTATTTCCTTTTCAAATTGAATCAGGTAATCAGATTGGTGTTCTTTTAATGAAATGGCACAAAATACAGTGAGTTCAAGATTTAGTGCAGACTTATTAATATGTGCGTGATACCCTGTAATCACATTGTTTTCTTCCAACTTTTTGATTCGTTCAAAAACAGGAGTGGTAGATAAATTTAATTTAGAAGCCATTTCCTTAATGGTCATTTTAGCATCATTTTGCAGAAAACGAATTATTTGCTTATCCATTTTATCCATAATAATATTCTTTAAGAGCATTTAAAATAGACTAATATTATAAAATTAGTCTTTAATTAAATTTAAAATTAGAATAATATTACAAAATATAAATTAATTATAGAAAAATAATATAAATATATAATTTTGTAGTATGGAAAGTATAATCAAAAATCCCGAAAGTCATATGATGACATATGGCTATAAACCTGAGTTATCAGAAGGTGCAATAAAGTGCCCTATTTTTCAAACTTCTACATTCGTGTTTAAAAGTGCTGAAGAGGGAAAGTCTTTTTTTGAAATTGCATATGGTATTAGAGAAAAAGAACCTGCAGAGGAGCTTGGACTCATTTACAGCAGAATTAATAATCCAAATTTAGAAATTCTTGAAAACAGATTAAGCCTGTGGGATAAAGCTGATGATTGTGCTGTATTTGAAAGTGGTATGTCCGCGATTTCAACCGTACTGCTCGAATTTCTAAAACCAGGAGATCTTTTAGTATACAGCAATCCAACCTACGGAGGGACAGATCATTTTATTCAACACCTCCTTCCTACTCTAGGGATTCACACCATTGGCATCTATACTGACGATACTAAGAAATCTATTATCAAAAAGATAAGAGCTAGTGGGCAAGGCAAAAATTTGGCCATGATGTATGTAGAAACACCGGCTAACCCAAACAATGCTCTTTTTGACATTGAAATGATTAGCCAAGTAGCCAAAGAATTTGAAATTGAAAATAACAAACAAGTTGTTACCGCAGTGGACAACACCTATATGGGGCCTATTTGGCAACATCCGCTAGAAATTGGAGCAGATCTCACTATTTATTCAGCCACTAAATACCTAGGAGGACATAGCGATTTAATTGCAGGTGCAGTAATGGGTAATCATGAATTAATGAATAGAGTTAAAGTATTACGAACATTTTTAGGCAACATGATAAGTCCAAATACAGCCTGGTTAATGTTAAGAAGTCTTGAAACATTAAAACTAAGAATGGACAAGCAATGTGAAAATGCCAAAAAAGTAGCTCAATTTTTGACTACCCATGATAAAATTGAGAAAGTGTATTATTTAGGCTTACTTAAAGAGGGTGAAAAAGGTTTTGATATTTATAAAAAGCAGTGTACCCAACCCGGTGCCATGATTTCTTTTGATATTAAAGGAAAAGAAAAAGATGCCTTTACTTTTTTAAACCATCTTAAACTGATCAAATTGGCGGTGAGTCTTGGCAGTACAGAAAGCTTGGCTCAACACCCAAGTAGTATGACCCACATAGGTGTCGATCCAGCACTTCGCGATAAGTTAAATATCTCCGAAAAAATGGTAAGGATGTCCATTGGTGTTGAGAACGCAGAAGACATAATTGAAGATATCAAACAAGCTTTGGAAAAAGTTTAAATCAAAACCTCAACTTTAGTCCAACAAAGAAGTTTATGCCTGCCTGATTAAATGCACCTATTTGATTAAAGGTATTGGCACCTTCTGCATTGTTATATTCACTATAACTCCAATCGTTAGGGTCAACTGCATTACCTGAGTATTTAAATCGGTATACCCAAGCGTTAGAAATGTAATGTTGGTTAGCTAAATTTCTTAGCCATGCACTAAACTCAATTTCTTTAAATAAAGTCGACTTTTTTAAATACGTTAATCTAAAGTCATGAACAATGTAGTCATCTAATTTTGCATTTTCATTGGATGTATTATCAATAAATTGATCTCCTACATACTTCGTAATAAATGCCAATTGTAATTTCCCATGTTTTTTATGACTAAATGGTGTAAATATGAATTGTCCCCCACCAATAATAGACGGCGAGAAAGCGATGTCAGTATTTTGATGATTTACTTCAATTAAAGTATCGGAATCCCAACTTTCCACAAATTCGTTGAATGTGGTAATTTTATTTTCACTCAAGGTACAATTAAACTTAAATTGTAACTTTTTATGGATTAAAGCAGAACCTGTTAATTCAACTCCCCTTCTGTAGCTTTCTGGAATATTTACTCTAACGGCAGATCCAACATCGTTTAATTCTCCCGTTAAAATCAATTGATTTTTATACTGCATATGGTAAAAATTAGTTGATATATTAAATTTTTCTGAAGTATATCTGTGACCAAATTCTACATCTACTAATTGTTCATGCTGTGGTCTGCTTTCAGGGGATGACTCAGTAAAATCATCTCTATTGGGTTCTTTATTTCCAACCCCTATAAAACCATACAAATTATTACTACTGTTAAAACGATAATTCACGCCAGCTTTCGGATTGAAAAAGTTAAGATTTGCAGTCTGGTCTAGTGGACTTCGATCATTATTAAGTCCCGTAAATTCATAGGAAACGAATCTGTATTGCAAGTCAAGATAAGCATTGAAGTCTTTATTTAAATCATAATTCAGTTTTCCATAAAAGTTCACATCATTCTTTGTGGCATCATTGTCATAATATCGATGCCTAATGGGTCCATCACTAGCATATTGAGCCCATATTACTTCTCCAAAATGACCTCCAAGGTATTGATTAGCACCACCTCCAAGAATTAGATTGAACTTATTGGCCGTGTAATCCGCACTAAAAACTAAACCATAAAAATGATTATCTAACCATCTCCTTCTAATTAAGTTAGTTTGAGAAATGGTATCTCCGGAGATAATAACGTCATCAAGATTATAATAGGAAAGTAAATTTTTTCCCCAAGCGTAATCTCCATTGTACATTACCGAGTTATGCTCTGTTCCCACATACTGCTCAAAATAACCAGCCCCTCTTGTGTAATGAAATGACGTATTCAATTTTAATTTTTTTATGGCTTTATTGGTAATATGCAATTGATAATGAGTTTGCTGGTAATTATCAATCTCATTATCATAATCGTAGGGGTTATAGGTTTGACTACTGTCTACACCAGAATTTAATAAGCGGATTGGAGCTCCATACCATGCTTGATACGTCTTTTCGTGGCCAGAGAAAACTAGAGCTTGAATGGAAGTGTGTTCACCTAGGTAGCTACCAGACAAATAATAAGATTTTAGATCAGAATTTGCTCTATCTATAAAACCATCAGATTGAATATTGGATAGTCTCCCCTCAAAATTCCATTTACCATCTATCAAACCAGAACCAAAACGCACTGTGTTTTTAATAGTGTTAAATGATCCAAAGCTATTTGAAATCTCACCAAATGGCTTAATAGAGCTAGCATTGCCTAGGGTGCTTAAATTTACGGTTGCTCCAAAAGATGATGCACCTGTGGTCGATGAGCCTACACCTCTTTGTATTTGAATATCGCTAGTTGATGAAGACAAATCAGGCATGTTAACCCAAAAAACCCCATGTGATTCCGCATCATTAAATGGAATTCCATTGATAGTAATATTAACACGTGTAGCATCTGTTCCTCTAACACGAATTCCCGTGTATCCAACTCCAGCACCTGCATCAGAAGTAGTGACAATAGAAGTAGCTTGGTCTAATAAAATAGGTAAATCAACACCATGATTATTAGCTTCTATTTCTTCTTTTAAAATATTTTCGTGAGCAACGGGACTATTTTGACCCACTCTACTGGTGGTAACTTCAAATTCATCCAATTGAAATTTGGAAGAATCAGTTTGTGTATACATGATTTGACAGCATACAATTGGTATAATTAATATATATTTTTTCATGATTTTAAGTTAAATGTGCTACTGGGAGCAAGAAACACATGGTTTAAACATTTAACATCCTTTCGCCAGCATTACCTGGATCAAGTATTATCTCGCAAATCAATCGAGATATGGGTATAATCTCAGCCTGTTAAAGCACCCCCTTGAGTTATATTGCAAATTTAAAAATAATTATAGACTAACTAACTTTGTGATTAGTTGTTCCATTTTATTTCGTCTATTCTCCTTCGAACCTTTCAAGATGATGTAATGTACTTTTAGCTTTTTAATTTCTTCTTCATACATTTTAAAAAGCGCTAATCTATCTTTTGGATTTTCTCTTTGTGCATCATACTCCCAAGGAATGTCTGGATAGCACAAAATGTAGATACTAGGTAATCTGTTAAAGAGTTCTTCTACAATAAGAGAATGACACTTTTTGTATTTGAACTCACACCAAATCTTGAGAGTAAGTAAATCTGTATCTTGAATAATGAGTTTTTTATTTGATTCTAAGGCATCGTTTTCAAGAGCTATTTGTCCGTGAGCAATGGATAAGATGTCTTCATACTGATATGGCCTTTGAAGATCATCTAAATAGTAACGTGCAAATTCTTCCGTTATTTCTACTTCAGGGAGGTGCTTTACACTTTCAAGTAAAGTGGTTTTACCACACGACTCAGGTCCAGTAATAACAAACCTATTCATTTTTTAATTTTAGTTTCCAGTCTTTCAACCCTTGATAAGCTATAATGATAAATATGGTAAATTGAATAACACCAAGTGTATAATCTTTATATATAAAGAGTGGTATACACATAATATCTCCAATAATCCATAAATGCCAATGTTCTATTCTCTTCCAAGCCATTAACCACATGGCAGTAAAATTCATACCTTTAATAATCGACTCCAACATCACATAAAATAAACTCGCATTCTCTTTTTGAAATGGGTTTATGACCATAAAAACAAGAGCAGAAAGGAATATTGATGCTATGATTACCATTAAATTTTCTGAAGCACTATTGTTTTTTATTTGAATTTTAAATTTCTGGCTATCGTCTTTTAATTGCCAATTATACCACCCATAGATATTCATGATTAGAAAGAAAAGATTGATGATGGATTGTCCGAATAAATCACCAATCCAACATAAATAAATCCAAATACTAACGCTACAAATTCCTATTGGATAAAGCAACACATTTTCTTTACGTGTAAACCAAACACTTAATATTCCAGTGAGTACT
>JAYYEV010000008.1:0-7820 GCA_036159515.1 Bacteroidota bacterium
CTGTATTCATTGGCCCTCAAGCTAAATTAGGTAGGTTAACTTTTAGTTTTGAAATTTCTCCTTTCCAAGAAATTAGTATGGAAACAGGACTTATTGTTACAATTGGATATAGGTGGACTGTAAATAAAAAATGAAGAGAATAGAGTTAATTGACTTAGAAGCCTTGTAACTTGTAATCAGGATCGTGGTCATCCGTTATTTGCTTAGCAATCTCATGTAAATTGGTATTAAACCCTGTATTGTAATCATGCGTATTTAAATCCACATCATATAAACTATTTAACCAGACTAAGCTCCCTGTTTCTTTAATGATATCTCCTTGATGACCCTTTTGATCTGTAAATAAAGATGTTCCCGCAGGTCCAAAAAGATCAATATTATCTAATAAGGTTCCATCCAATTTCATTTGATACAATTGTTTACTAGACCACCCTGTAGGTATAGTAAAAATGGTGGTGGTAGGAAACTCAACTCTTAATTGATTTATCATAGAGTCATGGACTATATCATTAACGGCATAATTATAATATTCATTGATGGTGTTAAATCCATTTGATTGAGCTAATGAATCCCAGTTGGCTGGAAAATCAATCTGAGGTATAGCAATGAAAATTCGTATATCAGGGTTATTCTGTAAAGCATAGTCTATCCATGCTCGATGTCCAGCTATGCGATCATCATTTTCATGTCCAGCAGTCATTCCAAAAATATCCACATTTCCTTGGTCCAATACAGCCTTTATATTAAAATGTTCTTGTGTTAATGAATCATTCCAAAAATTAATTGGACGACCGTTATCACCTCCTCTTGTGATTCTGGTGCTATTGTGGTCTTCAAACCCTGCTCCTATAGCTAAGGCATCTAATTTCTCGGCATAAGGCTTAAAGAAACTATTTCCAATGAGCAGCATATTATATCCTTGATGATCAGTTTCTTCTATTGGATCATCCTCTTTGTTGCAGGATATACATGATATAATCAATGCAGCCATTAAAAATTTAAAATACTTCATAATATGTCTAATTCTTATGATTAGTAATCATAATTATAAACTTATAAAGCTTTTTTTACATAAAAGTTAACCTATGGTAATAAAGCCTTTTCTAAGATCAATTTGAAAGTGGTAACTATTGACAGAGAAAAGAAATAACTAAAGTTGAATTCTATTTAAAAGAATTACCAGACATTTTTAATCCTTCCTTATTTTGATTGGTATTGATTTTTTCCTTTGGCGGCCAAGAAGTATCTAAATAAGAAAAGTAAATGTGCCCTTGTGTATTGTCTTCAAATACATTTCCGTTGATTTCAATTCCAGGACCTTGATAAATAATGCCGTATTGGCTGTTTTCGTGAATATAATTATTATTCACTACTAGATTTTGAGTTCGGTATGCTGCGATTCCAACAATCCCACTTCCATTGAGGTCGCAATTTTCTATTAAGACATCCTCACAACCCTCTATGTGAATCACATTTCCAGTGCAACCTAAAGGACCTTTTGGTTCAATGTGTGTTGCTTTAAAGTTCATTAAGGTAATGTTTTTACAATTTTCTAAAAACACTACATCGTTGGCTCCATCTTGCATAATGAAAGTAGATCCATTACCATCAATCATCACATTTTTTTTTGCTATTAATTTCAAGGGAGAATCTAATTTGTAAGTTCCTTTCTTGATACTAAGATCACTTCCTGATACTACAGAATTAGATACTAATAGATCTAAGATATTGGCTTCATTAAGTCCGGTTATTTCAGATGAAATGGTGTCTCCTTCATTGATCAAGTTTGTTGTATCCATTTCTATTTCCATAGATGAATCCTTTAAATTCATTTCTGCAACATCACTTTTAACCTCTATCTTTTTATTTTTATCTAACTGAGAATCACCATGATTACAACTCATCATGACAGTGGCTAAAAAACAGAGATAAACAATTTTCATACTGACTTTATTTTAAGACAAGATATCAAGATTGTTTTAAACTATAGTTTAATACCCATAAAATAGTTAAGATTATTTCTGCTTACCATTTTTGGACTTTGATTTTACCAATGATCTCACATGACAATATCTCAGATTTTATATAGCAGTTGATATTTAATTTGAATCATTTACAGCTAGCGTAATAAATTAGATTAACTTGGATTCTTAGATTAGTATATGATGCAAAATGTAATTTCAGGAACGGGAAGTTATATCCCTAAAATTAAAATGAAGAATGAGGATTTTTTGACAAAAGAATTCTACAACGAAGCACAATTAAAGCTTCCAAACTCTAATGAAGTTATCATCAAAAAGTTTGAAGCCATCACGGGTATAGCTGAAAGAAGATATTTAACATATGATTTAAAAAACAGTGACATTGCTACAATTGCAGCTAAAAGAGCAATTACAGCCTCAGGCGTAAACCAAGAAGAACTAGATTACGTAATCGTTGCCCAAAACTTTGGGGATGTGGCCCATAATTCTACACAGTGCGATATGTTACCAAGTGTAGCTTCTAGAGTTAAGCACAACCTGAAAATTAAAAATCCGAATTGTATTGCTTATGACACCATTTTTGGATGTCCTGGATGGGTTGAAGGTGTAATTCAAGCCAATGCGTACATAATGGCTGGTATGGCCAAAAAATGTCTTGTCATTGGATCTGAAACTTTATCAAGAGTAGTCGATCCACACGATAGAGATTCTATGATATACTCGGACGGGGCAGGAGCATGTATTGTAGAAGAGAATAATTCAAGTGACAGAGGTATTTTAAGTTGGGCTACTCAGTCTTATACTCATGAAGAAGCTTATTTTCTTTTTTACGGAAGTTCTTATAATCCTGAAAAACCGGCTGAAACAAATTACATAAAGATGCATGGAAGAAAAATTTATGAATTTGCATTAAACCATGTTCCTTTAGCGATGAAAGCGGCTTTAGAGAAGAGTAAAGTGGATATAAATAAGGTCAAAAAAATTCTTATTCACCAGGCTAATGAAAAAATGGATGAAGCCATAATAAGTAGGTTTTATAAATTATTTGACAAAGAAATGCCAGAAGGAATTATGCCTATGAGTATTCATAAATTAGGTAATAGTTCTGTAGCAACCATTCCTACACTTTATGATTTAATTTTAAATAATCAAATTGAAAATCATGAGATTAATTCAGGTGATATCATCATGCTGGCTTCCGTGGGTGCAGGAATGAATATTAATGCCATAGTTTACAAACAGTAGAAGAGTTATCTTTATTCTGTTTTTGGCAGTTGAAATAGATCTTCTACTTTACATTCGAGTGTCTTAGCTATCTTCAATGCCAATACAGTTGAGGGCACATAAATACCGTTTTCAATAGCATTTATACTTTTTCTGGAGACCTCAGCGCTGCTGGATAATTCTTGCTGAGTTAGCTCTTTGGATTTCCTTATTTCTTTTAATGAATTGAGTAGTTTCTTATGATGCTTTCCCAAAATTTATTTCTTTTCAAACTCCTCCACAGCCTGGGTTAACTCTGCTCCTGTATTAGGATATAGATATCCAGCAATAAAAGTACCAAGACCGATCAAGCTAACTAGACAACCTGCACCCATAAAAAATGTACCACCAAAGCTAAAATATCCCAAAGTAACAATCCCTAATCCTACAAAAGTGGTGATTAGTCCACCTCTTCTGTAATCGATGGGTTCTTTTTTACGTTCATCAAAAATTTTAAGTAATTCTTCTAATTTACTAGGGTCTTCTAGGTGTTTGGCAATTTCTAGTACTGTTTTTCTTTTTCCCTTTTCATCAAAATAGAGCCAAATAAAAACTGAGATTGGTATAATAATACCAGCCAATATTCCAAGTATGGGAATAAGTAAGGCAGATTGGTGGTTAAATGCTTCCATAGTTTTATTAAATGTTATACAAATTTAAGAAAATAGTTTGAAATGTAACGTATAAGTTACATTTATTAACTTTACACTTTAAATTTTAAGCTATCGAAAAAGCTATTTCTGTATTCTAATTCTTCGAAACAACCACCAAAATCAATTGTGGTGGTTAAACTGCTTTTGTCTTTAATTCCTCTTGATGAAACACACATGTGTTTTGCATTTATAACAATAATGACATCCTCCGTTTCAAGAGTTTCTTGTAGATCTTTTAGTATTTGAATGCATAATCTTTCTTGAACTTGAGGTCGATGGGCGTAATAATCGACAAGTCTGTTGATTTTAGAAAGACCAATGACTTTTTTTTTCGGAATATATCCAATATGAGCCTGGCCAACTATTGGAAGAAAATGATGTTCACATGATGAGTCAATGTTGATATTTTGCTCAATTAGCATTTTATTGTACCCATATTTATTTTCAAAAGTAGATAGCTTAGGTCTGTTTTTAGGGTTTAATCCATAGAAAAGCTCTTTGACATACATTTTGGCAAAACGATAAGGAGTTCCTGATAAGCTATCATCACTTAAGTCAAGCCCAAGTTCTTCCATAATATTGGAAAAATGTGTTTGAATCTTTGAAATTTTTTCTTCATCCGATTTTTCAAATGCATTTTTTAATAGAGGAGTATCTACATTGGAAGAGATGTGATTATCTCCTATGAGTTCAATATGTTCTTTATTAATTTTCGACACAGCATTCATCATTATTACATTGACAATATTTCATATTATAAATGTGAGTTATAGCTAACGATATGGCTGCGATGTATTTATAATATGGAGAAATTTGTATAGATAAATTGTGTTCCACAATAATTAATACAAATAGTGCAGTCCAGTACAACCAGATTACCGGTTTGATCCAACTTGCTGAAGTTGTTTTAGATGATCTGTAAACTGCTACGAATGAAATAAACAAGAAGAAATAGTCTATAGCTATCCACCATGTTGGTGCAGTTGCACAACAACTTTGTGTGCATGCGGAAGCTACAAAAACAAATGGTGTGGCTAAGCAATGAATAGTGCATAAAGTGCTTGCTGAGGCACCAATTACGTCTGAGTTTATTTTTAGATTATTTATCAACGGTATTAAAATTAGAGATACAATTTTGAGCTAACTTAGTTCAGCGCATATACTCGTTCAACAGGCCAACTATCCTCATAACCACTTTCCCATTTACCAGTGCCTATTTCCTGGTTTGTGCTAAGGCAGTTATCTAAAAGCGATCTAATTAATTTTTCGTTTAAATCTTGTCCGATGAAAACAATTTCATTTTTACGATCTCCAAATGTATCGTCCCAACCTGACTCAATTTGCTCTTGATTTTCCACGAATGCATATTGCATTATTCTTTTTTCAAAAGGCATACTGCTCCACCAAACACCAGCACTATCCGCCCTAAGTGATCCCCCAGCTTGACCCCATATCAATGCCTGCTCAGGCCTTGAAGCTAACCAGAAAAGACCCTTACTTCTAATGATGTTGTTCGGAAATTGATTTTGAACAAAATGCCAAAAACGGATGGGGTCAAATGGGATTTTCGTCCTGTAAACAAAAGACCCTATTCCATATTCTTCAGTTTCAGGAGTATGTTCTTTCTTACTTAACTCTTCCATCCAACCAGCACTTTGTTCTGCCTCATCAAAATCAAAAAGACCTGTATTTAGTATTTCTGCTGAATTAACTTTACTGTAATTGGTTTCTATAATTTTAGCTGAGGGATTTAACTTTTGAATAGTAGATCGTAACACACCCAATTCCTTTTCGGTAACACTATCAACTTTATTTAAAATGATCACATTCGCAAATTCTACTTGATCGGTAAGTAGATTTACTATGGTTCTATAATCTCCTTCGATATCCGTCATCTTTCGATCCATTAACGTTTCAGGACTTCCAAAATCTTTAAAGAAGTTAAATGAATCCACCACAGTTACCATCGTATCAACATAACTGAACTTGGATAGGTCAATATTATTTTCTTCGTCAATAAATGAAAAGGTTTGCGCCACAGGAATGGGTTCGCTAATTCCTGTACTTTCAATAAGTAAATAATCAAACCTATCTTCTTTAGCTAACCTTTCCACCTCTACCATCAAATCTTCTCTAAGTGTACAACAAATACAACCATTACTCATTTCAACTAGTTTTTCCTCTGTTCTTGAGAGAATATTTTCACTTTTTACTAGTTCAGCATCTATATTGACCTCACTCATGTCGTTAACTATCACAGCTACTTTTAATCCCTCTTTATTATGTAGTATGTGGTTAAGTAATGTGGTTTTCCCTGCTCCTAGAAAACCACTAAGTACGGTTACTGGCAATCTCTTATTTATAGTCATATCAAATTACTGTAGTTAGAGTTTTTTTGAATTTTTTTTAGTTCATGTGTAAACTATGCGGTTCTGTAAGGTGATTTGGAACATGTTTAAATTCATCACTATTTCTGCAATAAACCTTTGCATCAATACTAACTTTTGAACTTAGCCAATCATATAAGTTCACGTTCATTTCTTTTATTTTTTGTTTCAATAGTTTTGAAGTAATCATTTTTTGAATATTTCCATCTTTGTAGACTTTTGATGTTTCTGTCTTAATTTCTGAAATATTTTTAAAGAGTTTTCTTAGATCTTTAATGTTATCAAAGTTTTGATTCCTCATTCCGTCAAGAACTAATTTGTTGTCTTCTGATAATATAAAAGATATTTTTTCAATGCCTTTTGACTCAATTAGAGCATTGACCTCTTCAATAATATCTTTACTAAAAGATATGGAATTACCAAGGGAACTCATGAAGTAATTTTCATGAGGGAATTTTTTTTCTATTAATGCTTCTAAGTTGTCAGACGGACAAACAAAGTAAAGATGCTTATACATTTTACTTAGGGGTTGTAAGGAAAAGACGAGTGATGTAAATCAATTTTTAATTGTCCATTTATTAATTTATATCCAAAAGTATATTCAACTTTTGCCTCGTTTCCGTCAAGATCAGTGAAAAAATAATTTCCCATAGCTATAGCTCTATCATTTTCTAAAATGATATTAGCATTTTCAAATCTCACCTTAGTCCAAGGATTAATGGCAAATCCCTTATCTTCTTGGCATGCTCTATCATCTCCAGCAATAAAATATGATTTGGCTTCTGCTTTGGTTGGTCTAAATTGCTCCACAGCACATTTTGTGGGCTTAAATAATACAGCCCCGTTTTCAAATGAATATAATTTATCCAAAAAATCACTAGTGAAATTTTCACAATCTGTTCTATTTTCTCTTAGAGATCCAATTTTTACTACTCCGTTACCCCATTCTGTTTGGGCGTTGATGACATGATCTTTAGTTACCATAATTTTTTTATTTAAGTGAGGTTACGAAATTAATGGTTTTTACTACAAATGCAACATTGTTGCATTTAAAATTAAACAGACTGTTTTTGTTTAAACTGATTCTCAAAAGTTTGGACCAAATCACATTTGGTAGCAATAGTCTCTATTTTAACAAATAGAATTAAATTAATACTTATGAAAATCAAAATTATATTCATTATTTCAGGAGTTTTATCATTTCTTTTAATGGTTTTCCCTGTGTTTTTAGCGTCTGCCGTTCCTAGCATATTTGAGTTTTTTGTAGTTGACGGTTTTGGTGAAGGCATACTTGAAAATAAAGAAGCTGTTTCTGTTTTTGAAACCTTTATTTTGGTGATGAGCTTTATGGGTGCGGCTATTGTTTTTCCCATATTTGCTGCCTTAACCATTAGAGATTTAGAAGTACAAAAAAAGCTGGCTTTTGTCTTTGGAGTAATGCTTTTACTTGTGGCTATGCCAGACTACATTGGTATGATGACAGGAGGTGCTCATCCACCCATTGAAATGATGGTGATTAATGCCCTTGTTTACCT
>JAYYEV010000009.1:0-17117 GCA_036159515.1 Bacteroidota bacterium
GTAGTAGGATATGGAAAATCTTCAATTAAAGAACTAACGGGTGCTACTGTTCAAGTTAAGGGTGAAAATGTGGAAAGACTAAATATACCTCGTATGGACCAAGCCCTTCAAGGTCAGGTATCTGGTGTTACAATAAATACCAATTCAGGTTCACCAGGAGGTTCTTCAAGTATCAGGATTAGAGGATTATCTACTTTTGGCGATAACGATCCTTTAATATTAGTTGATGGGGTAGTTTATGACTCTGAAGGTCTAAATGCCTTAAATCCTGGAGACATAGAATCCATTAATGTATTAAAAGATGCCACTGCTGGTATATATGGGGTAAGAGCTGCAAATGGTGTTATCATTATTGAAACGAAAAAAGGAAGAGTAGGAGCGAAACCAAAATTTGAAGTAGGTTCATATTATGGTGTTCAACAAACAGCTAATAAATTAGATCTACTAAATGCAGCAGAATATGCACTCATTAAAAATGAAATGTTCATTCGCGGTACCGGTCAGCCCTTATTTAATAATACCGCATTAAATGTGGGTACAAATTGGCAAGATTCAATCTTTGGGAATGCGCCTATTGAAAGTTTTAATATGAGTGTAACGGGAGGAACAAAAAATTCATCTTACTCCATAGGTGGAAATTATTTCACTCAAGATGGTATAGTGGGAGGTAGTAAATCTAGTTTTGATCGCTACAATGCTCGTGTAAACCTTGTAAATACACTTTCTGATAAACTTAATTTAAGCAGTGTTTTCTTATTTACACATGAGAAAAGAAAAGCCTTACCAGAAAATGGTATTGGTTCTGTGTTATATAACACTATAAATGCTTTCCCCAATAGACCTATTATTGGTCCTGATGGTAACTATGAGTACTTAGTAGAAGTAAGTGATATCATTAATCCGGTAGCACAAATAGAAAATACCCATAATGAAGCATTAGTTAATAAGTTGGTGGGTAAACAAGAGTTTTCCTATAAATTCAACGATAATTTAACTTTCAATAACAGATTAAATTACAACTATGCGCTTGTGGACAATAAATCTTTTAGTCCATTAGCTTGGTATGGTCCAGGAAAATATGCAAACAGCGCAATAAATGCTGATTTAGACCCCGTTATGGTTGAGATTGCAGATAGTGTTTTTATTGAGAGAGGAGCAAGTGTTTATGAACAAAGAGCTTCCTACCTTGATTTAAATTTTGAAAGTTATTTGAATTATAATAAAAAGATAGATGATCATAACATAAAAGGTACCTTAGGTACATCAGTCTTTAGAAGAAAAGGAGATGCGTTGAACGGAACAGCCTTTAATATTCCTAATAATTCAATTGATTATGCGGATATTTCTGCAAACATGGCTCAAAATGGATACCTAAATAACACGGGTTCATTTGAATTTGAAGAGCGGTTATTATCTACTTTCCTTAGAGGGGAATACAGTTACAAATACAAATACATCATTTCTGGAATTTTGAGAAGAGATGGATCCAGTAAGTTTGGTCCAAATAATAGATATGGTATTTTTCCAACTATCTCAGCGGCCTGGGTAGCTTCAGAAGAAGAGAACTTATTACAAAATATGGAGTCCATCAATTTTTTAAAGTTCAGAGCGAGTTACGGAGTCTCTGGTAATGATCAAATTGCCAATTTTGCTTATAGAGCTTTATTAAATGGTGAAGGCGTATATGTTTTTGATGACATTATCACACCAGGTGTTGCTATCGGAACAGCTGCTAATCCTGATTTAAAATGGGAAACTACCGCTCAATTTAATTTAGGAATGGATCTTAGACTTTATGACAAGATTGATTTTACTGCAAATTATTTTGTGAAAAACACAAAAGACCTATTGTTTAACCCCGATGTTTCTGCAGTTATTGGTTCTTATGGACCCGGTGGATATCCTCCGATTATTAACGCTGGAGATGTGAGTAATATGGGCTTAGAATTGGAATTGGCATATGCCTCTGATATTAGTAAACCCATGGGCGTAAACTTTAATTTGAATTTCACCTACCTTAAAAACGAAGTTAAATCTGTTCCTGAGGGTATTGACTACATACCAGGCGCTGCATTTGGAGTAGGTGGAAATATTGCTACTCGTTTTGAAGTGGGATATCCAATTGGATATTTCTTTGGTTATGAGACAAATGGTATTTTCCAAAATCAAGAGCAAATTGATAATGCAGAAGTTGACCAACAGGGCGCAGAAGTAGGAGACTTAATTTTTGTAGATCAAAATGGTGATGGTAAGATTAATTTCAGCGATGATACCGATAAAAAGATGCTAGGTTCTCCTATTCCAAAATTCACATTAGGAACAGTATTGGGATTCAGATATCATGGATTTGATTTTTCAACAAATTTATATGCTGCAATGGGCCAAAAAATAATTAGAAATTTTGAACGCCAACAACCGTATGCAAATCAACTTGGTTATGTATTAGATCGTTGGACGGTAGATAACCCTGATGCGGAAGTTCCAAGAGTTACTACATCTCCGAACCGAAATGGAGTATTTTCTGATTTTTATGTAGAAGATGGATCTTTTTTAAGAATCAGAAATATACAAATCGGATATGTTCTGCCTAAAAAATGGACAGAAAAATTCAGATCGGATTATGTTCGTTTTTATCTATCTGCAAACAACTTATTCACCTTAACAAACTACATGGGATTTGATCCAGATATTGGGGCTTCCCAAGGAACACTTTCAGGTGGTGTAGATTATGGTTTTTATCCTCAAGCAAGAACCATAATGGGTGGAGTAAATATTAAATTTTAAATGATGATGAGTAAATTAATTAAAATAACAGTTGCAGTAGCCATTTTAATCGGAATATCCGTAGGTTGCAGTAAATTCTTAGATCTTGACCCTCCATATACTCAAGATGCTGAAAACTTCTTTAATAACGAAAGTGAATATTTAAGGGCTCTCACTGGTGCTTATGATTTATTAGCAGGTGTATTTGTTTCTTATTGGGTAGGTGATATTGCTTCAGACAACACCATTGCAGGCGGAGAAAGTGCTACAGATACAGAAGGGTTACATCAAATTGACAATATGACTCATGGAGCAGTAAATGAGGAATGCAGAAGCGTAATGCGTTACAATTACTGTGGAATTGCCAGGTGTAATTTCATCTTAGAACCTAAAGAAAATAATGTGGAGTTCGCCGGAAAAGACGTCATCTTAGCGGAAACTAAATTTCTCAGGGCTTTTTATTATTCTGAGCTAGTAAAGTTTTTCGGTGATGTACCCTTAGTGATTGATGAAAGATTAGGTGTCCAACAAGTTACAGAACTAGATCGAACACCAAAATCAGAGGTATATGCTCAAATTGAATCTGATTTACAAGAAGCAATCGCTGTTCTATCATGGAAATCAGAGTCCACTCACTCTGGTATAAAAGGAAGAGTGGATAAAGGAGCCGCTCTGGGGCTCTTAGGAAAAGTGTATTTATATCAAGAAAAATGGTCACAAGCTGCTGGAGCGTTAGATCAATTAATAAACAGTAATAATTACAGTCTAACAGCTGATTATTCCACCATTTTTCTCAAGGAAAATGAAAATAATTCGGAGACTGTTTTTGATGTGGAGTACTCTGCAGATGAAGGTGGTTCCTATGGGTGTTTAATATGTCTTGAAGGTAATTTGACTCCTGGTTATCAAGGCATAAGACAATACGATGGCCCCACATACGGCGATGGTAATAGTTATAATTTACCCACCCAAGATTTATTTGATTCATTTGAATACCAAGATCCTAGAAGAGAAGCAACTTGTCTACATATTGATGACTTTATAGCAGCAAATGCACCAGGAACAGAATACACCCAAATATTTGGTCATCATACTGGATTCTACAACAATAAATACATTAAGACTAGAGACGAAATGTTAAATGGTATCCCTGATAATGATTTGACTAGTGGTGTAAATTATAGAGTAATAAGATATGCTGATGTCCTTTTAATGGCTGCAGAAGCTTATAGCCAACTTGGAGATGATGCAACAGCATTAGGATATTTAAACCAAGTTAGACAACGAGCTGGAATGTTCCTAAGGACCTCTTCTGGAAATGATTTGTATGAACACATTTTGAAGGAAAGAAGATCGGAGTTATCTTGTGAAGGTCATCGTTTTTTTGACTTGGTTAGAACTGGTAAAGCAGCCGATGAGATTGATGGTTTTCAAACTGGTAAACATGAGTTATTTCCAATTCCCCAAGTAGAAATTGATTTAGCTGGTGGAAACTGGGCTCAAAACCCAAATTATTAAAATACATAATATGAAATTTAAAAATTTATTATTACTACTTCCTATTTGTCTTGTTTGGAGTTGTGCTAAGAATGGTTGCACAGACCCTACAGCTCATAATTTTGATCCAGGTGCTACCAAAGACGATGGGACTTGTTTTTATGGACTAAATGCTTCTTCAGCTTCATTTTCTTTTCAACCCTCACTAGATAACGAAAACATTATCATTTTTACAGCAGATAATCCTGAAATGGAGTGTTCTTGGGATTTTGGAAACGGAACTTCTGGAAGTGGTGTAACAGATACCGCAAAATATCCTTTTGCAGGTTCTTTTGATGTAACACTTTCCGTTTTTAACTCTGAGGGTAATGCTCAAAATACGCAGAGTATAACTATAGACTCAAATGACATCAGTTTATTTGATAACCCGTTACATTTATTATTAACAGGGGGAATAAATGGTCCTGGATACAGAACTTGGCATATAGATTCTGCTTGTGCCACCAACTTTGGTGTAGGCCCACCAGATGGAAACACACCGGATTGGTGGAGTTCTCCAGCAAACGGTAAACCCGGTTGTGGATTATATGATGACAGATATACTTTTCATCTGGTAGGTTATGAATATGACCAGGTTACTAACGGGGATATTTATATCCATAATGCATTAGCTGGACAATTTCCTGGTTCTTTCGAAAATTTATACGATTACACAGCTCCTTTTGACGATCAACTAGACGAAAGCTGGGATTTGACTCAAGATTCTATACTTTCTTTTTCAAACATAGCATCTATAGGTTTCTACACCGGTGTTAATGAATATAAAGTAGAGCTTCTAAATGATACGGCTATGTGGCTCAAATATGGTCATTCTGACGGTCAGACAAATTGGTATTTAAGATTAGTACCAGAGGGTTTTGTAACAACTTGTCCATAATGAAATTAATTATCAGGTTATTTTTTTTATTGGCTGTGTTCTCTGCAACACAGTCTTGTAAAAAAGGATGTACGGATCCTACTGCTTCTAATTATGATCCAGATGCTAAAAAAGATAATGGATCGTGCTACTATGTAAATTTACCTACCAATCTTGCGGTAGAACTTACAAATACGCCTAACTCTGGATTAGTTGAAGTTGAAGCCAGTGCATTAAATGAAAATTATTTCACCATTTGTTTTTTCGATGGAAATGATTCTACAATTGTAACTACTACAACTGGTGAAGCGTCTTATCATTACTCAGATTCAGGTTCACACAACATACGTGTTAGAGCTCATCTTGATCATCAAAACTTTGCGGAATGGAATGGAGTGGCAGAAGTAAACATAAGTTCGTCAGGAATTTCAAATGTAGGATACACCACACCTTTAACCTATTCTAACTACACATTAGTTTGGCAAGATGAATTCAATGGTTCCTCTTTATCGTCAGATTGGATTTATGAAATAGGTACTGGGAGCTGGGGCTGGGGAAATAACGAATTACAATATTACAGACAAGATAACACCTCTGTTGAAAATGGATATTTAATTATTACTGCAAAACAGCAAAACTTTGGAGGATCTAATTACACATCTTCTAGACTGAAAACACAGGGAAGACAGTTTTTTAGATATGGGAGGATTGATATTCGGGCAAAACTTCCATATGGAAAAGGGATTTGGCCTGCTCTGTGGATGTTAGGAGAAAGTTACTCATCGGTAGGTTGGCCGTCATGTGGAGAAATTGATATCATGGAATTAATTGGAGGTAATGGCTACAATGATCGAACCGTACATGGTACAGTTCATTGGAATGATAATGGCCATGCTATGTATGGCGGAAGTAATTCTCTACCATCTGGAAGATTCCATGACGAATTTCATGTGTTTTCCATTGTTTGGGATCAAAACACCATTAGATGGTTAAGAGATGATATACAGTATCATACAATAAACATATCTGGAAATAATTTAAGTGCATTTCAAGAAAATTTCTTCTTTATTTTCAATGTGGCAGTGGGCGGTAATTGGCCAGGAAGTCCAGACAATTCTACTGTTTTTCCTCAAAGAATGGTAGTAGATTATGTAAGAGTATTTCAATAAAATGATAATGAACAAAATGAGTTTAAAATCAACAATAGTCGTGTTGCTAGTATCTATTGGATTTAGTTGCAACCAAAACCATAAGATTTCTACCAATAGTAATGACGTAATTGATCAAAAAGTGGATTCATTATTGAGTAAAATGACCTTAAAGGAAAAAGTTGGTCAAATGACTCAAATAAATCTCACGGTAATTGCAAAAGGACCCAATAAATGGGGCTCTACATTTCCATTAGAAATTGATCACGAAAGAGCGATGAAAGCACTTGTAGATTATAAAGTGGGATCCATTCTAAATACCATTAACAATACCGCTCAAACCCCTGAGACTTGGTATGATGCCATTTCAACTATTCAACACTATGCTATGGATAGCAATAGACTTAAAGTTCCCATAATATATGGTATCGATGCTATTCATGGTACTACATATACAGATGGGGGTACTATGTTTCCACAACAAATTACTACAGCTGCATCTTGGAATCCACAACATGCATATAATATGGCTATGGTTTGTGCTTATGAAACTAGGGCATCTTCTATTCCATGGAATTTTTCACCCGTTTTAGATTTAGGATTAGATCCGAGATTTCCAAGGCAATTTGAATCATTTGGGGAAGACCCATTATTAGTAAAAACCTTTGGTGAAGCCATGATTAGAGGTTACCAAGGAGATAGCAATCAAGTTAACGATAAAACAAAAATTGCTGCTTGTATGAAACACTTTATAGGCTATCATGCTACCATTTCTGGAAAAGACAGAACTCCTTCTTACATTCCTGATCATGTGTTGAGTGAATACCATATTCCATCTTTTAAAGCAGCAATAGATGCTGGTGCAAAAACAATTATGATTAATTCAGGTATTATAAATGGTATTCCTGTACATTCTAGTTATAAAATTTTAACAGATTTATTGCGAAATCGTTTAGGGTTTGAAGGTGTGATTTTAACGGATTGGGAAGACATAAACAAGCTATATGACAGAGATAAGATTGTTTCTTCTAAAAAGGAGGCGATTAGATTAGCGATTAACGCAGGAATTGACATGTCTATGGTTCCATATGAGTATGAAGAATTTATCGATAATTTAATGGAATTGGTCAATGAAGGCAAGGTTTCAATGGATAGAATTGATGATGCTGTATCCAAAATTTTAAAATTAAAATTTGAATTAGACTTATTTGAAAATCCAGCTACAAATCCTGCTGATTACAATGACTTTGCTTCTGAAGAGTTTGAAAACATGGCTTATCAATCTGCTGCTGAAGCCATTACATTACTTAAAAATAATGACAATATCTTACCATTGAATAGAGATAAAAAGATTTTAGTAGTTGGACCCAATGCAGACAACATGAGGTGTTTAAACGGGGCTTGGACCTATTCTTGGCAGGGTGAATTAACAGATCAGTTTGCGGCTAAGTATCAAACTATTTTTGAAGCTTTGAAGCAAGAATTTGGTGTTGAAAATGTGAATATGAAGGAAGGTGTTTCATACAAAGAGGGTGGTCAATATTATGATATGATTGAAAAAAATATAACCGATGCTGTAGATGCTTCAAAAGAATCAGATGTTATTGTCTTATGCTTAGGTGAAACTTCTTATACTGAAAAACCGGGTGATATAAATGATATTACTTTACATGAACTTCAATTAAAATTAGCTACTCAGTTAGCTAGTTCTGGAAAGCCAATAGTGTTGGTTTTAAATCAGGGTAGACCAAGATTAATTACGGCTATTGAAAAATTCATGTCAGCTATTGTTAATATATACCTTCCTGGAAATTATGGTGGAGTTGCACTTGCTGATGTGCTTTCTGGAGATGTTAACCCATCAGGAAAACTTCCCTTTACCTACCCAGCTTATACCAATTCCTTAAGTCCTTATTATTACAAGCCATCAGAGGTACAAAACAATGCGCAAGGTGCCTATAATTATGTGGGTGAAGTAAACACACTGTATGATTTTGGTTTTGGTCTCAGTTACTCTAGCTTTAAATACAGTGATTTTATATTGAATCATGATACTATTACTGATCGAAATGGTGAAATATCAGCTTCTTTTTCTGTTTCAAATGAAAGCAATATAGATGGTTATGAAGTGGTTCAATTATACTCTTCAGATAAATATGCTAGTATTACTCCAGACATTAAAAGGCTTAGAGCATTTAAAAGAGTTTTCATTCCTGCAAATTCAAAAGTAGATGTGAATTTAACTTTTGATGTCTCGGATTTATCATTTTATAACATAGAAAACGTCTCTGTTTTGGAACAAGGCGAATTTCAAATTCATGTTGGTTCAAGTTCGTCCAATCTTAAGACAAAATCCATTTTTGTTGAATAAGCTAATTTCCCTTTTAGTAATTACAAGTTCTATACTTATTTCATCTTGTAATGAAAGCCCTACTCATATGGAATCTTCTGCTTTCGAATGGTTTGATGATTTTAATTATGAAAGTCTAGATACCAATTTTTGGAATGTTAAATATGGAAACGGTTGTCCTGACTTATGCGGATTTGGAAACAATGAAGCACAAACTTACACAGGATCTAACCGTAATTTAAGTATTGAAAATGGAAAGCTAATTTTAAGGGCCACATTTGATTCCATTTTCAAGTCAGTCAAACTTACTACGGCAAATCATATTGATTTAAATACAGGAGTAATTGAAGTATCTGCTAAATTACCTAAAAGTAGAGGGTGTTGGCCTGCTATTTGGCTTTTACCTACTTTAGAAAGACCTTTAAATTGGCCTTTAGATGGTGAAATTGACATTATGGAAAATGTGGGTTACTTTCCTAATTATGTATATGGGACGATTCATACTTCGGCATATAATCATATAAAAGGTACGCAACTTACAGATAGTATATTTATTACAAATCCTCATGATTCTTTTCATAACTATAAATTAGTCTGGACAGATTCTACCTTAGAATGGTTAGTAGATGACACTAGATTTCACTTTATTGAAAAAAGTGCAAGTGATGGAGTAGAAGAGTGGCCATTCAATAAGCCTTTCCACTTAATAATTAATCTAGCTGTGGGTGGAGATTGGGGCGGTAAAAAAGGAATTGATACCTTGTCTTTTCCTCAAAATTTTGAAATTGATTATGTAAAAATAAAAAGCCCCTCCTAAAGGAAGGGCTAATATCAACTTTAGATTAAGGAATTAGTTTCTATCAAATTCCATGATCATGTTATAGTTGTAATCAATCTGAATTCCCATATCGTTTTCACTCTCGCTACCACTCATAGTTAGTCTTAAAAATGTACCGTCAACTGAATCAATTAACATAACTAGGGTTGTATCCATCATGTCTAATGAGATATTGTCTCCAGTTCTTACCCAGTTTCCAGTATCAGTAGGTTCATCATTGTAATGAACATATAGAGTGCCTCCAGCAATGAAGTCTACACCTGCTGGTTCTAAGGAGTCAGGATGAGTTGTTTCCGTAAATGTAGTATCCCAAAGGGGCATTCCACCCATAGACATTGTCATATTACCAGAGATTTCTTGATTTGTGCTGGTCCAAGAACCTATTTGATCATATATACATGTACTACTAATGGTGGCTGAAGGGTCGTAGTTTGCGGCATTGGGATCAGTACATCCTTCGAAAGTACAAGAGCCATCGTCCGTATCTGCATCTGGATTGTAATTGTATGCTGTAGGATCTGTACATCCTTCTTTCTGGCAGGAGCTTACTGAAAAAGCAATCACTGCAACTATAAATAATTTAATCGTATTTTTCATGTAAATTTTATTTTATGCAAACATATCATTTTTTCAATAACCAATGATTAAAAATTTATCTACTAGAATTATTAAACCTGGAAAAGACGTATTAAGCAATGAGCTGAAGCTATCTATTTTAGAACTAAATGAGGCAAATTTACCTGCTTTAGGTTCATTAGGGACTATTGAAAAGGTATCTGAATTATACAACTTATCATTTTGTTTTTATTTAGTATTTTATAAGAATGATTTAATTGCTTTTTTGGTTTTGATGGATGAAACGTCCAGTTATAAGTCTCCTAATTACCTTTTTTTTAAATCTCATTTCAAGCAATTTAGTTATATAGATAGGGTTGCGGTCTCATTTCATTATCAACGTAAAGGAGTAGGAACTTATTTATATAACCAAGTAGCTGGTTTAATTAAAGATCAAAGTCTTTGCTGTGAAGTAAACACGGTCCCTATAAACAAAATCTCATTTGATTTTCACCATAAGTTAGGATTTAAGGTGATTGAAGAAAAGCCTTTTGGAAAAAAGAAAGTAGCTATGATGATAAAGTAATCATCTTAGAATTTCAACTTTTTGGTTGAAAGAGGAATAATGATTAAATACTCTTAGCTGATATATACCGCTTTGTAAAAATGCTAAATTCAATTGTGTTTTTTGATTAGTAACATTTGTTTCGTATACTTTTTCTCCAATTAAATTGTACATCTCTAGTTTATAATGACCTGTAATTTCAGGTAGAATTAAATTTAGTATACCAGAACTTGGATTTGGAAAACAAAGTAATTTATTCTTTTTATTTTCATGTATGTCTGCAACCAAGCTTGCTTCTGTTGATTGTAAAATATATTTGGAATCTACATCTTGTATCCAAACAGCAACACCTAAATTGTTAAAGTCTTCTACTGTATGTCCCAGACTATGATCAATTGGGCTATCTGCATCCGGAGGTAGTAAGTACTGTCCATTAAAAGTGTATGAAAGATCAATGTTTTGAGGGGTATTGGGTAATAAGTTGGTTATGCTAGTTCCACTAATGTCTGGAACCATTTTTTTCATAATATTATAAAATTCAAATTCACCGTTTGAGCTTGCATTGTTGAATGTAGTGTATTCAAAAATTGCGGTGTGTAAGACCAAGTTGTTCCAAACTCCGTTACCGTCAACTACTGGGTCTATTTGTACATTCACGTCTACGGTTTGTCCGCCCACCGAGTAATTTGCAGTAAGGTTAACAAAAGAGTACAAGTTAACGCTTTCATCAAATTCAGCTTGGGTAAATCCAATAGGATTGTTTTGAGCAACCCCATTCATTACTAATCTTGGAACGGTGTTCACAGCGTAATAGGTTCTTCTTTGACCACCCTCTACGGTGTAGTATGGATCTCCAGGAGAGGGCCAACTCATTTGATATTTTAGTAAAGTATAATTACCAGAATTGGGTGCAAGAATACTTTGGAGATCCACATTTCCAGTTACCGAATACTGACTAGTAGAACTTACAAATGTTTCAAGCATAGGTCTTCTAGGAGTTGTATTTCCAAATACATGTAAGTTTTTCCGAATTGTATCATTTGAATTATCTAAGTCAGACGCTCCATTAATATTAGATGCCCATATAGCCACATCGTAATTACCATCTGCATTTGGACTCCACAAGGTGTTAAAATTAAATGTGTCAGAAATGTATGTCCCTAAATTTAGGTTAGTAAGTGATTCTGTAACCACATTTCCATTATTGGCTGAGTAATTAATATCCATTGAGCTAACTGTATCTAAACCAAGGTTATTAAATATTGCGGTTATAGTATATGGTGCATCATTGATATATAAGTAAGGATAGGTTAAGTTTGAAGTAGCACTCATGTCAATGCTATTTTGTGATCCGTAATAAAATTCATAATAAAAGTTATCAGCAGGGGTGGGGTCAGTACCTGCTACATTGCTTAAGTTAGGTGAACCTGTTACCATTATTGCATTAGAATTATCAATTTGAATACCAGCTGTTATTTGTGGATTTGCATTTCCGCTATGTCTTTGATCTACGATGTATATTTTATCAGATCCTTCTTCAAATACAATGGACCAATAAGACCAACTCCCTGCTGTGTAGGAACTAAAAAATACCCAATATTGTTGGCTTCCTGCATTGCCAAACGTTTTAGTTACAATGGCATCATTAGATCCTGACCCTTCTATACCCCATACCATTACAGAATTATCTGGTATTCCTGGATCAGGAATAGCAGCATTAGTAGCAACAGGGGCGATTGTTGACCCAATAGTAAAAGTTAATACTCCAGTGGAAGAAACTTTAAATGTAGAAACAGGTGAACCATTAAAATTAAAGGTAAAAGGGATGGTATCAATTGGCGACCAAGTTGGTGAGCTATTTCCTCCTCCTAAAAGAACCTCCCAAGAAGCATCTAATCCCGACCCACTAGGGTATTCATTATCTGTATTTAATCCTCCTGGGTTACCTTGGGTGGTGCTTGGAAGATAATAGTATTGGGAGAAGGTTTGTCCTCCCAGATAAAGAAATAAAAACAATAATAATTTACCTTTCAATTATCTTAATATTTGTAGTTTTTTACTAGTCTGTGTAGATGGCGATTTAATGATAACATTATACATCCCATTACTCAATTTTGAGTTGTCCAATTGGTACTGGGTTATATCTTTATCAACAGTAATATTATCCATCAAAACAATTTCTCCTAAAGTATTGAAAATCATAACATCAAACTTCCCTCTCTCAGAGGATTCAATAACAAGGTTAGTGTGTTCTTTACTACTAGGATTAGGGAATATCATTAATCTAGATGTAGCAATGTTTTCCTCAACATTAGCGACAATACTTGCTGTGGTAGACTGAAGAATTTCCTTAGTATTCACGTCTTGCACCCAAACTACAACTCCTAAGTTGTCAAAATCTTCTACTGAATGACTAGTCATATGATTTATAGGAGAATTTGCATCTGGAGGTAAAGTGTACTGTCCTTGAAAGTTGTAAGAAAAATTATACGATTCTTGCACACCAGATTGTAAAGCAGGAATAGCTTGCCCGCTGGAGCTAGGAATCATTTTTTTCATTACGTGTAAAAACTCAGTTTCACCATTTGAACCAGTATTATTATAAGTAGCATACTCAATAATGGCAACAAATAATTTTAAATCATTACTGTTAAAATCCTCTATAGGATCTATGGTAATGTTCATATCTACGACTGAATTTTGCCCTTGGTCGTGATAGACGCTGTAATTAGCACTTATTGTAGAGAAAGAGGGGATACCGGCATATTCATCAAATTCCTGAGTAGTAAATCCAGATGGATTACCATCATACCCTCCATCAATTTCTAATCTAGGTACAGAATTAACGCTGTAGAAGGTTCTTCTGTCTCCAGCTTCTTGTGTGTAATAGGGATCTCCAGAACCTGGCCAACTCATTTGGTATTTTAATAAAGTATAGTCCGTTTGACTGTAATTCGATAGTACATTTTTCAAATTTATATTTCCTTGTACACAGGGGGGACAAGTAGAACTAGTGAATACTTCTAACATAGGAACTCGCTGAACAAAATTATCAAACACATTTATTGTGGCATAGGCAGTATCATTATTTAGATCCATATCTGCTGAACCATTAATGTTAGACGCCCATATTTTTACAGTGTAGGAGCCTGAAGCTGTAGGAGTCCAAGGTGTTCCGTGATTAAATGTGTGATTGTCATAACTATTTAAATTTACCCCAGTAATGTTTTCTGTTACTGCAGCTCCACCATCAACGGAGTAATTTATGTCAAAATTTGTAACGGAAGCTGAACCATAATTAGTGACTTCACCAGAAATAGTAAAAGGTGCGTTTCCTAATATGAGATAGGGAAAAGTGGTTACAGATACTCCAGCCATGTCTGTAGCATTTTGAGAACCAAAAATAAATTCGTAGTAATGATTATCAGCTGGAGTAGCATCAGCACCAGCTACATTGGATAAGGTGGGCGAACCCGCAACCATGGTTGCAGTAGTTCCATCTATTTGAATTCCTGCTGTAATTTGCGGATTGGCTGATGTGCTATGCCTTTGATCAACAATGTAAATTTTGTCAGTTCCCTCTTCCATAACAATAGACCAGTATGACCAGCTTCCAGCGGTGTAAGAACTAAAGAATACCCAATGCTGTCTACCTCCAGCTGTCCCAAAAGTTTTGGTTACGATATTGTCATTACTCCCTGTTCCTTGCAGTCCCCAAACCATAATAGAGTTATCTGGAATTCCTGGGTCAGGAAGTGATGCATTAGTTGCTGAGGGTACATTACTTACTCCTGTAGAAAAGGTCAAAACTCCTGTAGAGGAAACCTTATACTGAGTTACAGAGCTACCATTAAAATTAAATGGGAATCCAATATTTTCAACGGTTGACCAAGTAGGGCTTGAGTTACTTGGGCCTAAAATGACAGACCAACCTGCAGGTAGTCCTGAACCATTGGGGTATTCAGAATCTGTATTTAATCCGCCTGGATTTCCAGGGGTTGATGCAGGAATATAATAATATTGACTGAAGTTGAATGAGACTAATCCAAAAAGGCAAATAGTTAAGAGGGTAAATTTTTTCATAGTTTTTTTATTACTGAACGCTAAATATAATAAATAGCTAGTTTGTTTTGTTAAAAATGAATTTTAGTTTAAAAAAAAACACATCGTGTACTATTAATGTATTTTGTTTTAAAAATAGATTTTGTTACTTCGGTTATAAATTTTATTTTAGTTATTGAATTTTGTTAATATATTTAGTACTCACATGAAACGTAACGTATTTTTATTATCAATGCTGGCCATCTTATTTAGTTGTTCTACACCGGAGCCAGCGGTATCTTATTCTACCATTCCAAGATACACTACAGTAGAGAAAATTGGTCAGTTACGACCAGGTCAAACTAAGTCAAAAGTGAAAGATGTTCTTGGTGTTACTCCTTGGGACGCATATGCAATGACATCAAATGGTTGCCAAACTTTCACTTACAAATACAAAAAATTGAAGCATACTGTTTCGTCAAGCGACCGTTCAAATGCAGGATATTGGAACGATCAAATTTTATCCACAAACACAAGAAAATATGATGATCCATCTACATTGAATTTAGTGTTTAGAAACGGACTGCTAGAAAGTATTATAACCGAAACCGGAAATGAAAAATATAAAAGCTTGGTATGGGACACCAAGGAAGTTAACGAGGAATGTGATAAACCTTTGGTTGGAGGTTGTACAGATCCTAACTCCTTAACTTATAATAGCATGGCTGACTATGATGACGGAAGCTGTGAGTATTGTCCGTGTGGTTATGAGTTAGTAAGAAATGATAATAATGCTAACCCAAATTGTAATGAAAAGCCCAAGTGTGTTAAAATTGAGGAACCCAAGAAAGACACTGTAAAAGAACCGGTCGTAAAGAAAAAACCTAAGTGTACGAAATGTGATGTTATCGACAAGGTGTTACAGAATGGTTCTGGAAATCTAGACATGAGAATTATCATGAGTGGATCGGACTTTAAAGATGGAGAGATTTTAATTAATGAATCACCTCTTATGGATAAATTAGATAATGTAAAATTTAAATAAATATTAAGATGAAAACATTTTTAAAATTTGGATACCTTACTTGTTTTTGTTGTGTAATAGTGTCGTGTTCTATGCTTAAACCTACATCAACAGTAGCTCAATATAATGAGTTTTATTACACCAATATGGATAACATTTATATGCTTGAAAAGGGTATGAGTTATGAAAGGGTAAATGACGTTTTAGGTATAAAACCTCATGATATTTACGTCGATTATAACAATGGAAAAAAAATCTTAACTTATTTGTACAAGAACACCTATCAAGAAGTTGCTTCAAATGAACTACTGAATGAAGTTGCCCTAAGTGGAGGATCTCCTAAATACGACCCTAAAGAAGATCATACGTTATTTTGTATTTTTAATGAAAACACAAATCTCCTTGAATCTTATATAACAGATTTGGGAAGAAAGAATGGTAAAGATGTTCTTAAAGATGAGAAAAAGCTAAAATCCTATGTTCAAAATCCTAAAAAGCCGATTGCTAAGGTTAAAATCAAGAAAGGAAGTGCCAAGTTAAGTGGTGGTTTAGGCAAATTTGGATTAAAATAAACGTCTAATTGGGTATTATCCTAAAACATATTTCAGTACTCTTTTTTTTTTGATTGGAGGAAATTTTTGCCTTTCTCAATATCTTAAAAATACTAACTTAGAATTAGTTGAATCGCAGGTTAGCTTTTCAAATTATATCTTAAGTAAATGCAATTCTACCGATTATTCTACCGATAGTCTCACATTAGCATTACATAGAAATGATGATAAATACAGGCAGTTTTGTAAATACTTTTCATCAAAATATGATCCGATTTTTTTTAATAATTTAACTTATTCTTATAAGAGAATTTCATATCTGATCGATGAGAAATTAGAGGTAATTTATTGGGCAGATAAGTATAATGTTTATTTAAGAGGTATAAGAAATAGGTTAAAGCAAGAAAGAAACGAAAACATAGATTTATTAGCTTCCAATAAAGAAGACTTTGCTGTCTCTAAGCAAAGTGAGTCATTAATTAAAAGTGATTACACGAAAAACAATATTAAATCTGAGGCTGTACACCTAAATGGTGAATGGATAGAAGAATCATCGAGTAATGTTCTTTCGCAAAATAGGACAGCTGAATATGAAGCTCAACGAATTAGAGATCAAGAGAAAAAAAAAGCTGTTATAGCTCGACAAATCGAAGCACAACGAATTTCAGATTCTTTAAAAGAATTGGAGCAGTTAGCTAAATTTGAGGAACAGCGATTAGCTAAAGAATCTGCAGAAAGATTATTGGCAGAAGAGCTGAAGAGGCAACGAATTTCAGATTCATTAGCAAAAGCAGAGCAGTTAGCTAAATTTGAGGAACAGCGATTAGCTAAAGAATCTGCAGAAAGATTATTGGCAGAGGAGCTGAAGA
>JAYYEV010000010.1:0-55122 GCA_036159515.1 Bacteroidota bacterium
CGATCGATAGTACCATTACCATCAAAATCTCTAAACTCCCAAGAGTCCTCTTTAATAATGTCAAAACGACCAACATGTCCATAGTTAAAATAATTATCACCATGTGTATTATCATACGTGCTTTCAGTAGTCTTAGAGTAATCTACCATCAAGGTGTAATAAGCATTACTGATTGCTTTTCTTTCCTCCCCTTCTTGATTATTTTGGAATCGCTGTGTGAATTTTCCATATACTCTCCAATCTAGATTTGTTCTTTGCCCTAAGTTGTCATAATTGAATAAAGAGTTTTCCCAGCTTGGTAAATTCCTATTTCTGTATGCTCCAGAAGCACCAAAAGAAAGGTTTATATTTGGACCTGCATTCACATCTATTTTACCGGCTAAAGATGCCCTTGTACTGGCCACATTCTGTCTAAATTTCACTTGCTCAAAAGCATCTTCAGTTAAGAAATCAGTATTATAAAATGCACCAAATCCGTTACCAGTAGGACGTAATGGATTGGCAATTAAAGAATCCCTTACATCAGGTCTTAAACGATATTGATCAGTTGCAAGTGGTCTCGGATCTAGTTGGTGATTGAAGTTACCTGAAACAAAGAATCCTAAAATAGGTTCCGTTTTCTCCCCAGTACTATCTTTTTTCATTAAAAGCGGACCAGATAAAGTAGCTTCAAATAAATTAAAACCATTGTTGTCCAATCCAATCACATCTTCTCCTAATTTTACACCTGATGAAACAAGTTCAACACCACCAAAATAGGTTCTGGATGCTCCTCTTGTAGTGATAGAAATAATACCCCCTGTAACATCTCCAAAGTTTGCAGGTACACCACCCGTCATTACACTTACTTCTTCTATTGCTGATTTAGGAAGATTAGATGAACCTCTTACCTTAATTCCATCTATGTAGTAGTAAGTAGCGTCACTCCTAGACCCTCTAACAGAAGTAATATTTCCATCTGCATCGGATTGGACACCACCAACTGTATTAGCAATAGAAGCCGCTGATCGCCCGGGCATTCTAGCTAAATCTTCTCTCGTTACCGTACCACCTGAAGCTCCTCCGTCCTTGTCGATTAATGGCACTTTATAACTAACCACTTCTACTTCTTTCAGTAATTCCGTAGCTTCTTTTAATTGAATAGGAGATAGTGGAAGTAATTTTCCACCCTTAACAATAAGGCCCTCTAATCGATATGTTTGATAACCTACAAATTTTATCTCTAAATCGTAAGAGCCTGACGTTACATTACTTATCTTAAAAACACCATCGAAGTCTGTAGTTCCTCCAAATTTTAGATTGCCATTTTGAAATAATGCCACATTAACGAATGGGAAACCTTCTCCAGTTTCGTCATTCACCTTTCCTTTTATGCTTCCCCCTTGAGGTTGAGCGAAACTTAAATGAGATAAAACAAAAACAGAGATTGTAGTAAGTAATATTTTTCTAATCATAATATCAAACTTTAGTTCTTAATAAAAGCAGTTAACGAACATAACACAAATTAAGCAATTATTAACGAATTTTTAACAAATCGATAAAGAAATATAAATCTTGTTAAATCATTCTTCATATTTATTTTGTTTCCTCTGTGAAAATGCTTTTTTTCTTTTAACCCAAACTAACCAAACCGGTACAATTGATTTATTATTCAATAATCGCCTTGATTTTTTAAGTGACAATTTCATTCTTTTTTGGGTGGCCTTACTTTGCTTTTTAATATGACTTTTGAGTAGTTGTTTTTTTAACTTTTCTTCTTCCTTCTGTGTTTTGCTCTCTTGTTTTGCAATTTGTTTGCCTGAAAAACCTTCAAACCGGTGCTGAGAATAGCTTGGTAATTTGTAATTTTGGGCTACGGCATTACTTCTAGCACCTACTAAATGTTGAGCCGACATGTGGAAAACACCAAAAAAAATAAATATCAAAAAAAATAACTTTTTCATTGTTGCTATATATGCAATTTACAAAATTAAATGGACTTCTATTTTTATGTTAATCGTTTTGATTATGGGTTGTGTAAGAAACCAAAATATTGTTCCGTATGTTTATGTAAATCAATATATTAATGTTTCATTGCCAAGCTACAGTGCATTGAATGCAGTTGGAGGTTGGATATACATCACAGGTGGTTCAGAAGGAATAATTGTGTACAGGCAATCATTTGATCAATTTAGTGCATATGATAGACATTGTACTTATGAAGCTGGTGACCCATGTGGTAAAGCATCTGTTGACTCCACAAACACTTTTGTTGAATGCAGTTGTGATGGTAGTCAGTATCAGCTTTATGATGGATTGGTTATTCAAGGGCCTGCTGTGTACTCGCTAAAGCCATACCAAACCTCATTTGATCCCATTTCAAATCAATTGCATATTTTTAATTGATGAAGTTTTATTTTTTTTTCTACTGCATTTTCGCAGGTACCATAACTTTTGGGCAGTTCAAAACACACGATATTCATTCAGATACTTTAACTAAATCTATTGCTTTTGGGTGGTCTAATCCAGTCAGTTTCATTGGAAATATCAATGATGTTTTAAATGAAAAAATTGGAGTTTATGTTGATTTTACCACCAAAACTTCCAAATCAAATTATTTAAGAAGTCACATAAAGTTTCACCCATCCAAAACAACATATACCCTGGAAATGAATGAATTCTTAGTGTCAATTGAAAAAGGGAAAATCATCAAATCCTTTGAGAAATTTATTTTAGGTCATGGGGTAGGTCCGTATTATCGAACTAATATAATTAGATCATCTGTTGGGCAAGGAATTCAAGCCCAGTGGAATACTAACTACCATGGATTTGGAATTCAATACCACTTAAGTAATGATATCCAATTTAATAACGGCTGGTCATTAAATTTATTGGTCCAATTAAACTTAGGTTTACATCAAAATTTCACAAGTGCTGTACTGAGTTCTACAACAAATGAGGTATGGGAATTTAGAAGTACTAACCAGCAACTCTTTTCATTAGGAGTTAAGAAAAAAGTTTAATTAGCTAATTGGTATTTTTATAAATGATTGGGGTTTGCTGCTTTGACTTTTTATTACTCCACACATTATTTTGAGGATTAATATCAGCTAATCTGCTAGATGGGTCAATGGCGATTTGCTTTATTTCATCAAAATTTACTGTGGTTTCAAATTGGTAATATTGATAAACCCAAGGCCAATCCGAAAGCGTTTTAAAATCATTTAAAAAACTATCGTTTGATTTATTTCCTCTCATGATTCTTAATGGAATAGAAAAAGATGTTTTGTTATCGCTTAGATCACTAATCACAATGTCAATCGGCATAGGCATGTCTCCAATTCTTCTCAAAGTGATTAAAGTACCATTATTAATTGGTTCAACATTAAACACTTCATAATCAATGGTATTGGTAGTCTCTACAAATTGTTCAAAGTACCAATCTAGTTCTAACCCACTAACCTGTTCTGCAATTCTCTTAAAGTCAGTCGGATCAGGATGTTTAAATTTCCAATCTTCAATGTATTTTTTAAGTGTTAGCTTTAAGTTTTGATCCCCTATTACATATCCTAACTGATGTAAAAAAACAGCTCCTTTATTGTAAGCGCTTACTCCATAGACGTAATTTCTTTTATAAAAGTCTGCATGAGTGGATAAGGGCTCTTGAAATCCACTTTTAACTAATCTATAATAGCTTTCATATTGTCTTAATAAGGGATTTATCACCTTTTTACCTCTCAAGTGATTTAAAACTTCATATTGAGCATAAGTGCAAAATCCTTCATCCATCCACTCGTGTTTCGCTTCATTTGTCCCCAATAATCCTTGAAACCAACTGTGAATGGCCTCATGAACAGTGACGCTAATTAAACCATTTAATGAACCTTCTGCCGTTATCAAAGTGCACATAGGATATTCCATTCCACCATCACCTCCTTGAATTATGGAATATTGAGCATAGGGGTACAAACCATAATTTTCGTTCATATACTCAAAACATTTTTTTGCTTGAGGTTTTAAAGCATTCCAGTTGGCATTTAAGGTGTCATTCTTATGTAAAAAATGAAGAATTGTTCCATTGTTTAATAAGGTGGTTTCATGTAAAAAATCAGGATCCGCAGCCCAAGCAAAATCATGAACCTTTTCTGCTTTAAAAATCCAGGTTCTTTTAGCCGTTTTTGAAAGTTTAATTTTTTTAGAAAAATCTTGATAACCATGACCTACTTCTTGAGGATTCTGTATTATACCAGTGCCACCTAAAACAAAGGAAGAATCAATGGTAATACTGACATTAAAATCACCCCAAACTCCATAAAACTCTCTACCTATGTATGGGTTTGTATGCCAACCATGCTTATCAAACTCACACATTTTAGGATACCACTGAGTCATGGAATAGGCCACATTTTCTTTATTATATCTTCCTGTTCTTCTAATTTGCACAGGTACCTGGGCCAAAAAGTCAACTTGCAATTTAATTTGTTTACCAGATTTCAATGGTTTATTCAACTTGATTTCTAATATAGTACCATCTTCATCAAATGACAGGCTGTTTCCATTTCCATCTTTAACACTCTTAATTTTTTGAAAGCCAATATCATTTGGAGAAAGTTTGGAAATTCGATCCCGAACTCTTGAATCGGGGTCCTCAATGGTCCTTGACCTGACATCCATCATTGAACCTGGTTGAAATGCATTATAATATAAATGCATATAAAGTGTAGATAAACTTTCTGGTGAATTGTTATAATATGTGATTTTTTGTAGACCTGAAAATTGATGTTTAGAAACGTCAAAATCAATAGACATATCGTATTTAATTTTTTGTTGCCAATATTGTTGACCCATGTAAGAATTAAAGCATGCTATTAATTGGAAAAATATTATTAGTTTTCTCATAGATAGTCCTGTTTATTTATATTCAACCACTCTAATGTGCTATTACAAAATATGTCTTCCACCTCTACCTCACTAAGATTCATTTTTGTGATAAAGTCTCCAATTTCTAAATCGCCCAATGGAAATGGATAATCGCTACCTAAAGTCACTCTTTTTGATCCTTTTATTTTTAAGATGTAATGTAATATATCTGGGTCATGTGTTATGCAATCAACCCAAAATTTACCGCAATAGTCTCTAGGATTATTTGGATTGTCAATAGCTACTAAATCTGGTCTACAATTAAAACCGTGTTCTATTCTTCCAATAGTAGCTAAAAACGAACCACTTGCGTGACAAAAATTTACTCTCAATTTAGGGTATTTATCAAAAATTCCACCAAATATCATAGAGCAAATTGCTCTCGATGTTTCGGCTGGCATTCCAACTAACCAAGGAAGCCAATAGCGGCCCATTTGCTTTTGCCCCATCATGTTCCATGGGTGAACCAGAACCGCCAAATCTAATTTTTCACATGTTTCCCAAATAGGATAATATGCTGGGTCATTCAAGTTTTTGTTATCAATATTAGATCCTATTTGAATCCCCTTAAGACCATTATTTTTCAAACGCTCCAACTCTTTTACTGCCAGTTCTGGAGCTTGCATTGGAATGGTGCCTAATCCAATGTAATTTTTAGGGTATTTATTTATTAGCTCAGCCAGATCATCATTCAAAAATTTACTAACCTCTAGCCCATCCTTAGGTTTAGCAAAATAGGCAAATAACACTGGGATGGTACAAACCACTTGTACCTGAGTATGGTATTTTTGGTATTCTTTTATTCTTATTTCTGGATCCCAACAGTTCTCATTGATTTCTCTGAAAAACTTTTCACCCATCATCATCCTAGCCCATCCTTTTTTATGATGGTCTAACTGAATAAATCCATCGTATCCAAATTTTTTCTGCCAATCAGGCAAGTTCTTGGGAATGATATGGGTATGCATGTCTATTTTTAGCATCTATTTATTTTTCAGGTACAGGATCATGGCCATGACTTCCCCACGGATTACATTTTAAAATTCTCCTTAACATAAGGTATCCCCCTTTAAAAAAACCAAATTGATTTAGTGCTTCAAGAGCATATTGAGAACATGTAGGTGAAAACCTACAACTAGCAGGGAAAAAAGGTGATATCAAAAGTTGATACAATCTAACTAAGGCAATTAAAACGTATTTCAACTTACAAACCTAATTTTTTCTTAATTGACTTAGGTACAGCGTCTTTATGTAATAAAATATTGATGGTTTTATATCTCACATAAGGAAATGAGGCATAAAAATAACCATCACATTGGTTGTATTCTGTCCCCCAAGAGTTTTTTACTTTAAAATACTTTGTGCCTTTTTGATCCTTAACTAAGCCTGTAATATGCATTCCATGATCATCTGTACTCTCTTGGCTATCAAAAGCTTCTTGTCGCTCTTGTTGTGAAATATTTTTTTCATTTACTGGACTCATAAAGGCATTGCTAATTTTTTCTGAACCTGCAGAACTAAAGTATCTATTATCTTTTCCTTTTTGGCTTATGGTAGATTCATCCGCAGGTAGAATAGCGAGTGCGTCTCTAGAAGAAAATCCTTTTTCAGAAACATCAGCACCCCACGCAAATGTGTATCCATTCATAATAGCTTCTTCCATAACCATCATTAATTCGTCCAGAGGCAAATTGTAACTTTGTTGCATCGCCCAATTATCTTGAACTTCCAAAACAAATGACTCATAAAATGGGTGGTGTGTATAAGAAGTCAACGACACATAATCTTGCATATTTAAATCCAACTCCTCCGCATACGTAAACGGATTATATGTTTTATCTCCAACCTCAAATTTGAAGTCACTTAAATTGGTTGGCAAATCTCCTAAATAAGCATCCACAACTCCTTCAAATGCAGTTTTCCATTTTGGTGTCAATTTTCCACTTTGAGGTTTTTTTGCTAATTCTTTAAGCATTGCAAACATTATTTTTTCCATCTCTTCATGTAAATGAATTTTTGAACCATAATCAAGTCCGTCATAAGCGGACTCCGGAACAATACCACATCTTTTAATCACCCACGGAATATCATGAAATGCACCACCTTGCCCAAAAGTGAAAGTACCATACATTCTTAAATAATTCTCCGCTTTTCCAATGTATGCATTTCTAACAATGTACATTTCTGAAAGATTATGAGAGCCCTTACCTAATCTTTGAAGCTCCGATTCAAAAAACGAAAGAGATGAAAAACTCCAACATGTTCCTGTTCTATTTTGGTTTTGAACTGGGTTTGCTTCCAATTCTTTTACCACTTCAAATTCATATTCACTTCCTTTTTTATTCGTTATTTTCTCTTGACTATGATAACCCATTATGGTTAGAAGAAAAAATAGAGATATACTTATTTTTTTCATTTTATTTTCATTAATTTTTGAACTGTCCCATCACTCATTTGCTGTAAATAGATCGAATTCCATTGTAAAGGAGTCTTTCGTCCTAAGATGTCAAATGTATTTATAATTTTTAACTCTCCTTCGTTTATGTCTTTTATTAAAACTGTGTTAACAGGCACCAATTGAACATCATGAATTACCACTTGGTCATCAACTACATTTACATCGATTGTTTTGTTATAATAGCCATTTTTAGAAAAAGAAACTTGATAATTCCCTGCAGATAAATACCGATGATAATTTCCTACAACTGCTCTAGAATAGACATGAGAGCTGTCCACATCATGCCCAATAATTTCCACTCTAGCTTGTAACGGCAAACCAGTTATGCTGTCTGTAACCAATCCCCGAAGCCCATTTAATGATTGCTTTATATAGTTAACTAAAGAGCGTTTATTAGCATTCCAATAATAAGGCAAAGTAGTTGGATTAGGTATTTTATTGGATGACAATTCAAGAGTAGATTCCTTACAAAATCTAAAATAATTCATAAAATCTTGTCTTCCACCATTTACCTCGTACCAATCCCACCCATTAGTAACTCCGTTATTTAGATCATTAAAATAACCCGCTGAAGATTGAGCGTGAGCTGTATCCGCATATTGGTAGGCTATATTCCTCCACCAAACGTCATCTGCAGTTAATCTGCTCCAAGTATCCCACGGGTAATTAAAAACCTCTGCTCCAGTATGAATGTTACATGACATATCAAATTGTACTGAATCTGCTAAATCCATGAAAATAACGGTCTCTTCTTGCCAAGCATTTCCATCTGGATTTGATCCATTTTGTGGATCAGGATAATTACGGTTAAGATCAACTCCATTTGCATTTCCCCGAGTTGCACCAGAGATAGTTTGATTTCCAGATGCATATGCTCCATCAGGGTTAGCTAGAGGATTAATCCATAAATCGACCTGATTTACAATTTGAGTATACTCAGACACCGTATTGTATCCGCTTAGTATGTCATCTATCAATCGTAGCATTAAAACATACCCTGTTAATTCATTGCCGTGCATGGATGATGTATATAAAAAAGAGGGCTTGTTGGATTTAACTCCTACATTACTAGAAATTTGTACACATAATATCTTACGGCCGGATGATAATGTACCTAAATTATGGAGTTTGCAAATATTTGGAAAAGAATCTGCAAATTGCTCCATCATTTGAGTGTACTCACTGTAGGTAGGGTAATAATCCCAATTGTTTTTTGAAACTGAAAGATGGGTGTGCTGAGGAATTATTTCTTCAACTAATTCATATGCAATACCGCATTTTAAAAAAGCTTTAAATTCATTTTTAGTAGCATAGGCATACACATACTCTTTATTGGTTTTATGGTCAATTGAAATGATATTCGAAAGGTTATTTGTTTTATTCACAGACTGAAACTTGAACTTAAAATAAATCTCTTTTTTATTATTGAACAAATCGTCTAGATTTTGAGAAATAACTGCATTATTAAGAGATAATGATACAATTATAAATGCATTAAGTAAGGATTTCATATTAATCATTTATTGAATAAGTAGTACTATCTTTACCATCCTTAATTTCAATTCCAATTTTGTTCAGTTCGTTCCTTATTTGGTCTGATACTTGATAATTTTTATTAGCCTTGGCATCACTTCTGATATTTAAAATCATTTCAATAAGCTTTTTTGAAAGATCATTATCCCCAGAATGATCATTTTTTAAGCCAAGCACGTCTTCCACAAAACCACTGAAAGTGTAGATTAATTTTTCATACGTATTTTTGGATATTTTCCAATTGTTACTAAAACTAAAACTGTTGATATGGCTTACCATCTCAAATAAGGTTGCAATAACTTTAGGAGTGTTGAAATCGTCATTCATGTTTTCATAACAAGAATCGCATAAGGAGACTAATTTAGTTTCCATGTTTTCATCGATTTCCGTTTCCTTGAATGAATGATTATTTAGTGTTTCTAAGGCTGTTATTAATTTACGGAATCCCTTTTCCGAGGCAACAAGAGCATCATTTGAAAAATCTAACACACCACCATAATGTGCTTGTAACATAAAAAACCGAACTACCGAAGGGCTAAAACCTTGGCTTAAGTGAGTAGATGACCCAGAAAATAATTCAAATGGTAAAATAGTATTTCCGGAAGATTTAGACATTCTTTTTCCATTTAATGTCAACATGTTTGAGTGTATCCAATAATTCACTGGTTTAGCATGATTTACTCCTTTGGCTTGAGCAATTTCACACTCATGATGTGGAAATTTTAAATCCATTCCTCCTCCGTGTATATCGAATTTTGAGCCTAAATATTTTTTACTCATTGCCGAACATTCTAAGTGCCACCCAGGAAAACCCACACTCCAAGGTGAATTCCATTTCATAATGTGTCTATGATCGGCTTTCTTCCAAAGTGCAAAATCATGTGGAGATTTTTTATCCTGTTGTCCATCAAGCTCTCTTGAACCCGCAATCAAATCATCTGTATTTCTCCCACTCAACTCTCCATAATCGTGACCCTCATCAATGTATTTTTCAACATTAAAGTAAACAGAACCATTTACTTCATATGCATAACCATTATTTATGATTTCGTTTATCATCTCTATTTGTTCAGAGATATGCCCGGTTGCCGTGGGTTCAATATCAGGCGACAAAGCATTAAAACAACTCATTACCTCTCTGAAATTTAACGTGTATTTCTGTGCAATTTCCATGGGCTCTAATTGCTCTAATTTTGCCTTCTTTACTATCTTATCTTCTCCTTCATCCGCATCGTTTTCTAAATGTCCTACGTCAGTGATATTTCTCACATATCTCACTTTATATCCTAAGAACTTAAAATACCTAACCATAGTATCAAAAAAGACAAATGTTCTGCAATTACCTAAATGTACATCACTATATACGGTAGGACCACAAACATATACACCAACGAAGTCTTTATGTATAGGAACAAATTTTTCTTTTTTGCCAGTAAGGCTATTCTTAATGTAGATAATATTATTCATCGCCATTATTAATCATACTAAATAATTCTAACTTGACAGCATCCTCCTCAAATTTCCCGCTGTACTCTGCAGTTGTTGTTAAGCTTTTAACGTCTTTAATTCCTCTCATACTTACACAAAGGTGTTCCGCCTCAATAACACAAGCAACATCCTCTGTTTCTAAAATATTTTTAAGATAATCTACAATTTCAACCGTTAGTTTTTCCTGAACTTGAGGTTTTTTGGAAATGAAATTTACAATTCTATTTATTTTAGATAATCCAATGATTTTTTCATTAGCAAAGTATGCTACATGAGCTATTCCTTTTATAGGAACAAAATGATGTTCACAAATGGAGAAAAATGGAATATTTTTTTCTAAAATACATCCTTTGTAGCCAAATGAGTTTTCAAATTTTGAAATGGAGGGTGCTTGATTTGGATCTAATCCCTCAAACAGCTCATTCACATACATTTTAGCAACTCTATTAGGTGTTTCTTTTAGACTCTCATCTTCCATGTCAAGTTGAAGAATTTCCATTATAGACTTAAAATGATCTTCAATTAGCTTGATTTTTTTCTCCTGACTGAGTGTGGTGTCCTTAACTTGAGTGATGTTAATTATTTTATTGGCGTTATTTTCCATCAATGAAATTACAATTGATTTCAACAAATGTAAAGAGTAAGCTTTATATGTGGGCAAAAAAAATATTTTTTTGTTTAGGATTAAGATTATAAAATAAAAAACATAAATTTAATTAAGCATAAAAAAACACTTTGCCTTTAATTCACTTCATAGATAAGTCCAAATTTAACATTGGAATTTGGAAAATAGCTGATCATGAATATAATCCAGAATTTAGTAGAGTATTACACCCCTGTTATCATGCAGATCTTTATGATTACAAAAACAACTTCAGAAAAATTCAAATTCATGCTACTAAACTTCTTTTCGAGCAATTAGCACCAGGTAATGAATTATACCTTGAAAAGGACAAACCTTACATTAGAGGAAATGAAAAATTTGTTTCCATTGCGCATACTCAAAATCTTATTGCTATGATTATTGCCAAATACCCTTGTGGGATTGACATTGAATCTACTGAGAGAGATGCCACTCAGATAAAACATAAATTTCTTAATGATAACGATTTTACTTCTGGAAAGTCAAATAAAAAATTAATTCAAAATTGGTGTTCAAAAGAAGTTCTATTTAAAATTAATGGAAGAAAAGACATTCACTTTAAAGAACACTTAACTGTCAAGAAAAATGGGGAATTTTTTTCTGGCTATTGTGAACATCCTGAAATAAAATTTAATTCTACTATCAAGGTGCTAAACTTTGAAAGTTACTGTTTAGCATTTAATACAAATTATAGAGAAGAAGTAAATGTTATCGTCTGAAATTTATAAAAGAAGTCGAGAGGGAGAGAAATTATGGGGTATATTAATCGATCCAGATAAAATAGAAATTGATCAACTATCGGATTTTGTCATCATGGCTAATCGCTCATCATGTGATTATATATTAGTTGGTGGCAGTCTAATTAATCATAATCTTTTTGAATCTTATTTAAAAATAATCCATAAACTTTCATCTAAAAAAGTAATATTATTTCCAGGAAATAATCAACAGATAAGTGCTCAAGCAGATGCCATTTTACTTCTTAGTTTAATCAGTGGCAGAAATCCTGATCTACTTATAGGACAACATGTAAAAACAGCTTTTAAGCTTCAAAAATCCAACTTAGAAATTTTACCATGTGGATATATGTTAATCGAATCCGATTCCATTACTTCTGCTATTTATATGAGTGAATCTTTGCCTATCCCTAGGAGCAAACATGACATTGCTGCTGCTACGGCATTAGCCGGTGTTCAACTTGGACTAAAATTTATATACATGGATACGGGCTCAGGATCTATTGACCCTGTAAGTAGTAAAATGATAAGCACGGTGAAAAAAACAGCTAAAGTTCCATTAATTGTGGGCGGAGGTATAAAAAGTCAAGAACAAATGATCAATTGTTGGAAAGCAGGGGCAGACATGGTGGTAATTGGTAATTATATAGAGAATAATTTTCAAAAAATGTACGATTTCAACAAAACTACATTAGCAAATTAATAATCAAACTTCCATTTATATTTTAAATTTAGTGTCATTTAAAGCTAAATTTTATTGCTAATTTTTTTATGAATTTAAAGGTTCAAAAATATAAAACCACAATCGTATGCATTCTTATGTGTTTATCAATCATAGGTCAAAACACGACAAGAAAGCAATATATTGAGCAATACAGTCAAGATGCAATAACCCAGATGCACAAGTATGATATTCCTGCTAGCATTACTATGGCTCAGGGTATCTTAGAAAGCAGTAATGGGAATTCTAAATTAGCAGTCAAGGGCAACAATCATTTTGGTATAAAATGTCACAATTGGGAGGGTAAAAAGATCTATGAAGATGATGATAAAAAAAATGAGTGTTTTAGAAAATATGACAATGCCTTAGCTTCATTTGAAGATCATTCTTTATTTCTCAAAAAATACAATCGATATGCGTTTTTGTTTGATTATAAAATCACTGACTATAAGTCTTGGGCAAAGGGGTTAAAAACAGCTGGTTATGCCACAAATAAAAAATATGCTGAATTACTCATAAAATTGATAGAAGAAAATCAACTATATGAACTTGACAAAGTAAAAGAAAATCAAAGTATGATTGCTGAATCTTCAAGATCTGTTTATCTACATCCCAATAGAATTAAATATATAATAAGTAAGGATGGAGAAACACTGTTGGAAATTGCGAAAGATTTTGACATGAGGTTATGGCAACTGTATAAATACAATGATATAGAAAAGGATTATGAGCTAACTAAGGGGGAAAAAATATTTATTCAGCCTAAAAAAAATAAAGGAAAAGTAGAAATTCATATAACAAAAGGAGGTGAAAACCTAAGAACTGTTTCACAACTTTATGGGGTTAAATTGAAAAAGCTACAAAAAAGAAACAAACACCTTTCAAGCTATAAAATTAAATCTGGCTATGAAATTAAACTTCGTTAAAATAATTAGTAAAATTGTGCTTAATTTTTATTTATGATTTCTCAAGAACAAATTAAAAATACACATGATCGCCTGGAAGCGTTAAGGGGGTATCTTTGACGTAGATGAAAAAAGAGAATCCATTAAAGAAGAAGAATTAATTACGCAAGATCCAGAATTTTGGAACGATCCAAAGAAAGCCGAGTTAGTACTTAAAGGAATTAAACAAAAGAAATTTTGGGTTAATACCTATGATGATTTAAAAGTGTCTCTTGAAGATACTGAAGTTCTATTTGATTTCTTCAAGGAAGGTGAAGTAACCGAAGAAGAAGTAAATGAGCAATTTGAATTAATGATTAAAAAATTAGAAGAGCTTGAGCTTAAAAACATGCTATCATCTGAAGAAGATCACCTTGACGCTGTACTTCAAATAACTGCAGGTGCTGGTGGTACAGAGAGCTGCGATTGGAGTTCTATGTTATTAAGGATGTATTTGATGTGGGGAGAAAAAAATGGATATAAAATCAAAGAACTTCAGTGTCAAGACGGAGATGTTGCAGGTATTAAAACGGTTACGTTAGAAATTTCAGGTGATTTTGCTTTCGGATACTTAAAAGGTGAAAATGGTGTTCACAGGTTAGTTAGAGTTAGTCCTTTTAATGCCCAAGGTAAAAGAATGACTTCATTTTCCTCTGTTTATGTGTACCCAAGTGTTGATGATACTATTGAAATTGAAATCAATCCTGCTGATATCAGCTGGGATACATTCAGAAGTGGTGGTGCAGGTGGACAAAACGTAAATAAGGTAGAAACTGGTGTTCGTCTTAAGCATGCTCCAAGCGGAATCGTAATAGAAAATACAGAGTCAAGATCACAATTAGGTAATAGAGAAAAAGCCATGCAACTCTTGAAATCACAACTATATGAACTTGAATTAAGAAAAAGAAGAGAAAAACAAGACGAAATTGAAGCAGGTAAAATGAAAATTGAATGGGGATCACAAATAAGAAGCTACGTACTGGATGACAGAAGAGTGAAGGATCACCGAACTAATTTTCAAAGTAATGATCCATTTAAAGTACTTGATGGAGACCTACAACCCTTTTTAAATTCGTTTCTAATGACATATGGAAAATCAGTTTAGTTATGATATATTTTCACAACCCAAGATGCAGAAAATCTAGAGAAGGGTTAACTTTTTTAAACCAAAAGAATGTTCATCCCGAAGTAAGAGAATATCTTAAGGATGCACTAGCTCATCATGAACTTAGGACCATTTTAGATAAGCTACAAATGAGACCAGAAGAATTAATGAGAAAAAACGAGGCCATTTTCAAAAGTGAGATTAAAGGAAAAAAGCTTACAGATGATGAACTTATTATTAAAATGATAGAGTATCCTAAGTTAATAGAGAGACCCATTCTTGTACATGGTGACAAAGCGGTAATTGGCAGACCAGCTGAAAATTTTATGTCTATATTAGACTAGACGTCTTTGATCAAACCTCTTTTAGCTAGTTGAGCCTTAGTAATATCGATTAAACCCCAGTTTACCCAGGCTCCTATGAAACCAAATAGGAATAAAAGGACCCAAAAAGCCATACCAAAGAAAAACAAGAAAATAGCTACCCCTAATGACATATATACTAAATTTGAATTTTAAACGAAATTAGTAATAATATTTAGAAATGAGTTACAGAATTGAAAAAGATACCATTGGTGAAATTAAGGTGCCTTCAGACAAATATTGGGGAGCTCAAACTGAACGGTCTAGAAACAATTTCAAAATCGGACCTTCAGGGTCAATGCCTATTGAAATTATCCATGCATTTGCAGTATTAAAAAAAGCAGCTGCTATTACTAATTCAAAGCTAGGAGTGTTGGAAGAAAATAAAATGAAACTCATTTCTGAGGTATGTGATGAAATCCTCAAGGGAAAGTTAGATGATCAATTCCCATTAGTAGTCTGGCAAACTGGATCTGGAACTCAAAGTAACATGAATGTAAATGAGGTAATTGCAAATAGAGCGCACGTTTTAAGTGGTGGGAATTTAGATTCAGGACCAAAAGCATTACAAGCCAATGATGATGTAAATAAATCTCAATCCTCAAATGACACTTTTCCTACTGCCATGCATATTGCGAGTTATAAAATAATCATAGAGAATACAATTCCAGGAATTGAAAAATTAAGAGATACTCTTTCCGAAAAATCGAAAAAATTTATGGACGTAGTGAAGATTGGCCGGACTCATCTAATGGATGCTACTCCATTAACAATTGGTCAGGAATTTTCTGGTTATGTCTCACAATTAAACCATGGACTTAAAGCGCTTAACAATACACTTCATCATTTAAGTGAATTAGCATTAGGAGGAACAGCTGTAGGAACTGGACTAAACACACCTAAAGGTTACAGTGAGGAAGTAGCTTCTCAAATTGCATCAATTAGTGGTTTACCCTTTATAAGTGCAGAAAATAAATTTGAGGCATTAGCCGCTCATGATGCTATGGTCGAAACACATGGAGCATTAAAACAAATTGCAGTATCACTAAATAAAATCGCAAATGATATACGTTTATTAGCATCTGGTCCTAGATCAGGAATTGGAGAATTAATCATTCCTGCCAATGAACCTGGCTCTTCAATTATGCCTGGAAAAGTGAATCCAACTCAATGTGAAGCACTTACTATGGTATGTGCTCAGGTTATGGGAAATGACGTTGCCCTTTCTATAGGAGGAACGCAAGGACATTATGAATTGAATGTATTTAAACCTATGATTGCAAGAAACTTAATAGAAAGTGCTCAACTTATAGGTGATGCTTGTATTTCCTTCAACGACCATTGCGCTACAGGCATAGAACCAAACTATAAAAACATAGATAAATTATTAAATAACTCATTGATGTTAGTCACAGCACTAAATACTAAAATTGGTTACTACAAGGCTGCTGAAATAGCAAATACAGCTCACAAAAACGGAACAACTTTAAAAGAAGAAGCGATTAACCTTGGTTATGTTACAGCTGAAGAGTATGATAGTTGGGTTAATCCTAAAAAAATGATTTAACATGAACAATAATAAATATACATTGAATGTAATTTTGAGCATTGCTTTAGTAGCTTTGCTGCTTATATTGACATTTAAATATATCATTAAAACTGGTCCAATTATAAAATTGCTTGCGTTAGTGATAGACGTACTAAGTATTTATTACGCATACAAGACTATAAAATCTAAACCAACAAATAATATAAAATAAACATACCACTATGAGTGAAATTGAAATAGAACCAAAAAACATCTTAAAAACCGCCTTATTTGGTGGAATAGGAGCCATATTTATAATTATTTTCTTCATGTCTTGGACAGATATCAACCCGGGAGAAGAAGGATTTGTATATAGACCTTACACGGGTGGAATTGATACCAGTGAAAATTATTCTGAGGGTACCTATTTTATTATGCCTTGGAATGAAATGATTACGTATAACGTATTACAACAAAGTAGAAATTACGAATCAAAAGTGATGGAAAAAAACGGAATGGAAATTGGCATAGATGTGACCATAAACTATAATCCTATGCAAGGTAAAACTCCAAATTTGCACTTGAAACATGGAAAAGCGTACGAAAACTCATTTGTTGATGCGAAAGTAAGAGGAGTCATCAAGGACGTAATTGGTAGATATACCTATGAAGAAATTTATTCCACAAAAAGAGAAGCATTAGAAACAGAAATGGATAATATGTTTCAAGCCGAATTTCCAGAAAATTTTATTACCTACAACTTTTGTGAAATTGCTGATGTTAATCTTCCAGAAAATGTGAAAATTGCCATAACTGAAAAAGAAACACAAAAACAGCGAAATCAGAAAGCCAAAGAGTTGGAAGAAGAACAACAATACTTGGCCAATGCTGAAATTAAAAAAGCTGAAGGTGAAAAGAATGCCGCTATACTTAGAGCAGAAGGTAAAGCGGAGGAAATTAGATTAGTTCAACAACAACTATCTAGATCTCCTAACTATATTGAGCTTGTAAAATGGAAAGGATATGCAGATGGAAAAGGTTCTCCCTACGGTGAGAATAATGTTTTTGGTGCTGGAACCTCGATTTTCAAAGGGATGAAATAATTTTCTTGTAGATACTAATCAAAAAAGCCCACAGATGTGGGCTTTTTTGGTAAGAAACATTCAATTATTAATTATGAACCGCATGAAACACAGTCGTCCGGATCATCTAATGAACAACTAATTTCAGCCATTCTTTCTTCTTCTGTCTTAGCAACAGGTTCTGAAATTGCTGCTTTGTCTAATGTAAACTTAATTGCGTCAGTTGCAGATTTAGTTCTTAGATAATACATCCCTGTCTTCAAACCTGCCTTCCATCCATAAAAGTGCATAGAAGTTAGTTTGGCAAAATTGGCATTCTCCATGAAAATATTGAGAGATTGAGACTGATCAATATATGCACCTCTATCAGCGGCCATATCTAATATTTCTTTCTGAGATATTTCCCATGCTGTTTTGTACAATTGCTTGATATTTTCGGGGATCTCATCAATGTTTTGTATGGAACCATTGGAAGCCATTAATTTATTTTTTAGCCTGTCATTCCAGATACCCAACTTTACTAAGTCTCTTAACAAATGCTTATTAACAATAATGAACTCACCTGACAAAACTCTTCTTGTGTAGATATTAGAGGTGTAAGGTTCAAAACATTCGTTGTTTCCTAAAATCTGAGCAGTCGAAGCGGTGGGCATTGGTGCAAGTAATAAAGAATTTCTTACTCCATGCTTTTTCACTTCTTCTCTCAATAATTCCCATTCCCAACGATCAGAAGGCTTTACTTTCCACATGTCAAATTGAAAAACACCTTCTGAAATAGGAGAACCTTTCCAAGTTTCATAGGGACCATTCTCAATGGCAAGATCTTTTGAAGCAGTAACCGCGGCATAATAAATGGTTTCAAAAATTTCTTTATTCAACTGTTTTGCCTCAGGAGAATCAAAGGCATGTCTCATTAAAATAAATGCGTCAGCTAATCCTTGTACACCTATACCAATTGGTCTATGTCTCATGTTGGAGTTTCTTGCCTCTGGAACTGGGTAGTAATTAGCATCAATTACTTTATCCAGATTTTTGGTTACTCTATAGGTTACATTGAATAGCTTTTCATGATCAAACTTACCATCTACTACAAATTTAGGTAATGCAATAGAAGCAAGATTACAGACTGCTACTTCGTCAGGAGCAGTATATTCAATTATTTCAGTACATAAATTGGATGATTTAATGGTCCCCAAGTTCTTTTGGTTAGACTTTTCATTTGCCGCATCCTTGTATAGCATATAAGGTGTACCTGTCTCAATCTGGCTTTCTAATATCTTAAACCATAACTCCTGTGCTTTCATGGTCTTTCTACCTTTTCCTTCCGATTCGTACTTCTTGTATAATTTCTCGAATTTCTTACCATACGTATCAGATAGGCCAGGACATTCATTAGGACACATCAAAGTCCAATCGCCATTTTCCTCAACTCTTTTCATAAATAAATCGGGAATCCATAGAGCATAAAAAAGATCTCTTGCACGTTGTTCTTCTTTTCCATGATTCTTTTTTAGATCTAAAAAGTCGAAGATATCGGCATGCCACGGTTCTACGTAGATGGCAAATGAACCTTTTCTTTTTCCACCTCCTTGATCTACATATCGAGCAGTATCATTAAAGACTCTTAGCATGGGCACGATTCCATTAGAAGTACCATTGGTACCCTTTATATATGAACCCGTAGCTCTGATGTCGTGTATGGAAAGTCCTATACCACCAGCAGATTGTGAAATTTGAGCACACTGCTTGAGGGTATCATAAATTCCAGAGATACTATCTTCCTTCGTGGTTAACAAAAAGCAAGATGACATTTGAGGCTTTGGAGTACCTGAGTTGAACAATGTGGGTGTAGCATGTGTAAACCAACCTTCACTCATGTAATTATATGTTTCTATAGCTGCATCAATATCATCTGTGTGAATACCCATTGCTACTCTCATCAACATTTGTTGAGGTCTTTCAGCTACTTCACCGTTTAACTTCAGCAAATAGGATCTCTCTAGTGTTTTAAATCCAAAAAAATCGTATCTGAAGTCACGATCATAAATGATAGTAGAATCTAGCACATCGGCATTTTTCATGATTACGCTATATACCTCGTCTGAAATTAAAGGTGCTTTTTCATTTGTTTTAGGATCAACATATTCATACAAATCTTTCACTGTTTCTGAAAAAGATTTTTTAGTGTTCTTATGCAGATTTGAAACTGCAATTCTTGAAGCTAGCAAAGCGTAATCGGGATGGGTAATGGTATTGGTTGCTGCCACTTCAGCTGCTAAATTATCTAGCTCACTAGTTGTAACACCGTCATATAATCCCTCAATAACCTTCATTGCTACTTTTTCTGGTGTTACAAGCGGATTAAGCCCATAACAAAGCTTTTTAATTCTAGCTGTTATCTTATCAAATTTGACAGATTCTCTTCTGCCGTCTCTCTTAACTACGTACATATTTTTCTATTTAATAAGTTTAAAAATCAGCATCTAGGTTAAAGCTAGTATCATTACTGTTATTTAGAACACCTGCTTTCTGGTACTCTCCTACTCTTTTCTCGAAAAAGTTAGTTTTACCTTGTAAGTTGATCATATCCATAAAATCAAATGGATTAGATACATTGAATATTTTATCGTTTCCTAATTCAGCCAAAAGTCGATCAGCTACGAATTCTATATATTGACTCATTAAATTTGAATTCATACCAATTAATCTTACAGGGAGCGCTTCGGTGATAAATTCTTTTTCTATTTCTACAGCTTCTTTGATTATTTCTTCCACTTCTGATTTTTCTAATCTATTCACCATATGATTATTATATAACATACAAGCGAAATCACAATGTAAACCTTCGTCTCTAGAAATCAATTCATTTGAAAAAGTAAGTCCTGGCATAAGTCCTCTTTTCTTCAACCAAAAGATAGAACAAAAGGAGCCGGAAAAGAAAATTCCTTCTACGGCAGCAAATGCAATTATTCTTTGGGCAAAATTGCCATTTTCAATCCACTTCAATGCCCATTCCGCTTTTTTCTTTACAGGGTCAAAAGTTTCTATAGCATTGAATAAATAGTTTTTTTCTTTTGTGTCTTTAATATAAGTGTCTATCAGTAGCGAATACGTTTCAGAATGAATATTTTCCATCATGACCTGAAACCCATAAAAGAACTTAGCTTCGGTATATTGTACTTCACTAAGGAAATTTTCTGCTAAATTTTCATTGACGATTCCATCAGATGCTGCAAAGAAAGCGAGAACATGTTTTATGAAAAAACGTTCATCATCGTTCAGCTTACTTTCCCAATCAATTAAGTCAGGTGAAAGATCTAATTCTTCAGCCGTCCAAAAACTAGCTTCTTGCTTTTTATACATCTCCCAAATATCAGCATGTTGGATAGGAAATAGAACGAATCTATTTGGATTTTCTTTGAGGATAGGCTCTTCAACGTGTAAATTCTTATCTAAATCTTTCTTTAAATCGACTTCTTGATTTACTACTTTTTTTTCTGCTGATACTTTTTTTTCCATGTAGTTTGTTTTAATCTGTTTTTAACATTTAGCTTTTTTATTAGGCAAAAAATTCTACATTAAAAAACAAACGTTTTTTAAAAAATTATTATAAAATAAATGTTTTGAGTGCCTACTAAAAAAACTTATAGCGGACTACAAATGTTTAAAATAAATAGACTTTTAACAAGCTATTTTATTACACATTTTTAATAGTTTTCAACAAAACACCATAATAACTTTATAACGCATTGAGATTCATATGATTTACAAAAAATTTAACCAAACAAAGAACTAACTTGAACAATTATAAAATTAGTTTTTGTTGATAGTTACATGGAGATTGATCAATTTCGTTTATTAAAAATAAGGTGTTAATAACAATAAGATGTGGCCAAACAACTTCAGATTAAAACGAATTAGTTAAAAACAGAACTTTAATGAAATATTATTTCAAGATGGTTTTTTCCTAAAAAACTGTTCATAAATCTGATTTAACTGATTAAAAAATTCAACTCCCCATTTTCTTATAATAGGTTGTTTTAGAAATTTGAATACAGGAATTTTCAAGTCTTTTCCACATTCACAGGCGGGTTCACAAATATGCCATTTATGCAAATTAATTCCCTGAAAACTTTCGTATTCTTTAACTCGTACGGGGTATAAATGACAGCTAATTGGTTTTATGAAATCCATTTTATTTTTTCTACTTGAAATTTCGATTGCACATTTCGCAATATTATTTTTATCAAATACCACAAAAGCACATTCTTTTTTATTAACCAGCATTGTTACCGGTTCACCAAAATCATCAAAGTAATATAAACCCTCTTTTTCAACAGCATCAATTCCTTGTTGTCTCATCTCGGACTTCACTGTAGGGTATATTTCTTCTAAAATTTTAATTTCTTCTTTTTCTAAAGGAGCCCCTGCATCACCTTCTACACAACAAGCCCCCTTACATTGGCTAAGATCACATACAAACTGCTCTTCAAGAATATCGTCTGAAATAATTTTATTGTCAATTTCAATCATTAGGATTAAACTATATAAATTGATCAAGTTAAATATAGTTCTTTCATTTGAAGTTTTATTTTTGTTGGAAATTATTGAATGTGTCAATATGAATGAAGATCAGTTTAAAAAAATCGTAAGTCATGCTAAGGAATTTGGCTTTGTATTTCCAAGTAGTGAGATATATGATGGATTAAGTGCCACGTATGACTATGGTCAAAATGGAGTAGAACTCAAGAACAACATCAAAAAATATTGGTGGAAATCTATGGTTCAAATGAATAAGGATATAGTGGGTTTAGATGCAGCCATTTTTATGCATCCAACAACTTGGAAGGCTTCAGGACATGTAGATGCATTTAATGATCCCTTAATAGATAATAAAGATTCTAAAAAGAGATATCGTGCAGATGTATTAATAGAAGATCATATTTCTAAGATTCAGAATAAAAACGAAAAAGATATTTTAAAAGCCAGAAAACGATTTGGTGATTCATTTAATCAAGAAACTTTCACAAGCACCAATCCTAATATCTTAAGAAGAAATAAACAGATTCAAGAAATTAATCATAAGATGTCTACTGCATTAAATAGTGAAAATCTAAATGATATTTACAATCTCATCATTGAACTGGGAATTACTTGTCCAATTAGTGGATCAAAAAACTGGACAGAAGTGCGGCAATTTAATTTGATGTTTGGAACCGAATTAGGTTCTTTAGCGCAAGAATCGTCTACTATTTATCTTAGACCAGAAACTGCACAAGGAATATTTGTGAACTATTTAAATGTTCAAAAAACAGGAAGAAAAAAACTTCCTTTTGGAATAGCTCAAATTGGCAAGGCATTTAGGAATGAAATTATTGCTAGGCAATTCATTTTTAGAATGAGGGAATTTGAACAAATGGAAATGCAATTTTTCATTAAACCTGGTAGCCAAAAAGAGTGGTATGAATATTGGAAAAAAGAACGTATGGCGTGGCATCAATCTCTTGGAATTGATAAAGAAAACCTACAATTTCATGATCATATCAAGTTGGCTCATTACGCTGATGCTGCATGTGATATTGAATTTAAATTCCCCTTTGGCTTTAAAGAATTAGAAGGTATTCACTCTAGAACTGATTTTGACCTTAAGCAACATGAAAAATATTCAAAAAAGAAACAGCGTTATTTTGACCCAGAAAGTAATGAAAGCTACATCCCCTACGTGATTGAAACTTCTATTGGTCTGGATCGCATGTTTTTAACTTTATTATCTAATGGACTAAAAGAAGAAAAACTGGAAGATGGCAGTACTAGAACATTATTATCTATTGCACCTGCTGTAGCGCCAACTAAAGCAGCCATACTCCCTTTAGTGAAAAAAGATGGTTTGAGCGAAATAGCAACTGACTTGTTTCATAAATTGAAATTAAATTTTGAATGCGGGTTAGATGAAAAAGATTCTATAGGTAAAAGATACAGAAGACAAGATGCCGTGGGAACACCCTATTGCATTACGATAGATCACGAGTCAAAAGAAGATCATAGCGTTACTTTAAGAGAAAGAGATAGCATGAAACAACATAGAGTACCTATTGAATCTATTTCTGAAATAATCTCCGAGAAAGTAAATATGAAAACGCTATTTTGAGTCTTTTACCCTTCGTTACCGACCACCATGAAGCAGGCTGTGATGAAGCCGGAAGAGGATGCCTTGCAGGCCCCGTTGTTGCGGCGTCTGTAATTCTTCCTGTAGGCTTCAAAAATCAATGGTTAAATGATTCAAAAAAGCTGAATGAAAAAAGGAGAAATGAACTACGAATAATTGTAGAATCTGAGGCAGTGAGTTGGGGGGTTGGATTTGTTAGCCCCAAAGAAATTGATAAGATTAACATTCTTCAGGCCTCTTTTTTAGCCATGCATAGGGCAATTGATAAGCTAAAAAAAAAGCCAAGTCATTTAGCCATTGACGGGAATCGATTTAAAAAATATAAAAATATTAACCATTCATGCATTGTTAAGGGAGATGGAAAATATATGAATATAGCTGCTGCTTCCATCCTTGCTAAGACACATCGTGACGAATATATGTATAAGATTCATCAAAATTATCCTAAATACGATTGGAGTAGAAATAAAGGTTATCCAACTAAAGCTCATAGATTAGCTATTTCAAACCATGGCAAAACTCAATATCATCGAAATTCATTTAAACTCCTTCCTGATCAGTATGAGTTTACATTTAATTAATCCATTATGGTTCTTCCTATTTTTAAACACTTGTAGGAGATGAGATAATATGGATAATCATCTCTAATTCTTTTCACGTATTAAAAAAAGATGGTATAGAAATTTTCATTAATAATCGAAGAAATAAAGTCTACTAATAGAGAAACTGTTAATTATGCAATTATCACTTTATAAAGGGAGACTCAAATGGGGAAGAAGCCATAAGTTAGAGGGTTAAAAAACTTTATTATATAAATTATTAAAACAAAAAAGGGGGACAATATCCCCCTTTTTATACTTTGAGTTTTAGCATTAAGAAGCTAAAACAGTTATTTTATTTGAAGATACTTCAACGACACCACCAGGAATGTCAAATAATTCTTCTTTATCATTATGCTTTACCTTGACAATGCCCTTAACAAGACTTGAAACCAACGGAGCATGATTGTTAAGAATCCCTATTTGCCCATCAATTCCGGGAACAACAACTAATGTTGCTTCTCCATTGAATAGTGTGGAATCCGGTGTTATTATTTGAACTTCCATTTTAATATTTTACTTTACCTCCGCTAACATTTTTTCTCCAGCTTCAATAACTTCTTCTATTGTTCCTTTAAGATTAAATGCTGCTTCTGGATACTTATCTACCTCACCATCCATAATCATATTAAATCCTTTAATGGTGTCTTCTATACTAACAAAAACACCCGGCATACCCGTAAACTGTTCAGCAACGTGGAATGGCTGTGATAAGAATCGTTGTACTCTTCTTGCTCTATGAACAGCTAACTTGTCTTCTTCAGACAATTCATCCATTCCTAGGATGGCAATGATATCCTGTAATTCGTTGTATCGTTGTAATAATATTTTAACTCTTTGTGCACAATCATAGTGGGCATCTCCCAAAATTTGTGGCGTAAGAATTCTTGAAGTAGAATCCAATGGATCTACTGCAGGGTAAATTCCAAGAGCAGCCAATTTTCTTGACAATACCGTGGTAGCATCAAGGTGAGCAAATGTGGTTGCAGGAGCAGGGTCAGTTAAATCATCTGCTGGGACATAAACCGCTTGAACTGAAGTAATGGATCCTTTTTTGGTAGATGTAATTCTTTCCTGCATAGCTCCCATTTCAGTAGCAAGAGTAGGTTGGTAACCCACTGCAGAAGGCATCCTTCCTAATAATGCAGATACCTCAGATCCTGCTTGTGTAAATCTAAAAATATTATCGATAAAAAATAAAATATCTTTACCCTTACCTTCACCATCTCCATCTCTAAAGTTTTCAGCCAACGTCAAGCCTGAAAGGGCCACTCTAGCTCTTGCTCCAGGAGGCTCATTCATTTGTCCAAATACAAATGCAGCCTGAGAATCTTTAAGTGCTTCCTTATTTATTTTATCTAATGGCCAATTCCCTTTTTCCATTTCCTCCATGAATTCATCACCATACTTTACAATTCCAGATTCAAGCATTTCACGTAATAAATCATTTCCTTCTCTTGATCTTTCACCTACTCCAGCAAATACGGATAATCCATCATGACCTTTAGCGATGTTGTTTATCAATTCTTGAATCAGTACTGTTTTTCCAACACCAGCACCACCAAATAATCCAATCTTTCCACCTTTAGCATAAGGCTCTATCAAATCAATAACCTTGATTCCAGTAAATAAAACTTCTGTTGCCGTTGATAAATCTTCAAATTTAGGAGCCTCTCTGTGTATAGGTAATTTTTGATCCGTCTCGCAAGCGCCTATTCCATCAATGGCCTCACCAACTACATTAAATAATCTTCCCTTGACTTCATCTCCAGTAGGCATACTAATTGGCGCTCCAATTGCAATAGCATCCATACCTCTAGTTAAACCATCTGTAGAATCCATTGCAACTGTTCTAACACTATCTTCACCAATGTGTTTTTGGCATTCTAACACAATTCTAGTGCCATCATCTTTTTTTATTTCAATGGCATCTAGAAGGTTTGGTAACTTATCTGCATTTTCAAAACTAACATCTACAACCGGTCCAATTACCTGTGAGATTTTTCCTTTAATTTGAGACATATAAATTCGTTTTAATTTTTACGCTGCAAAACTAATATAATTTACATTACTTATGCAGATATGTTGATAAAATCACAACTTGTTGATACAGAGGTGAAATTTACTGCTATTTTTACCTTCAGTAGTAATCGTTTTTAACAATAAAATATTGTGAAAGTACATACAGATTTCACTAGCTATATCAACATTAAGAACCCTGTAGTTACGGTAGGCACATTTGATGGGGTTCATTTAGGTCATCAAAAAATTCTAAATAGAATTAAAAAAATTGCTTCTTCAATAGGTGGTGAAACCGTTTTACTTACTTTCCACCCACATCCAAGAACAGTACTATTTAATGACAAAACAGTTAAGCTGATACATACACTTGAGGAGAAAATTGAAGTACTAGAAAAAAAAGGATTAGATCATCTTGTGATTTATCCTTTCACAAGATCTTTCTCTACCTTCAGCGCTCAAAAATATGTGGAAGAATTAATTGTAAATAAACTTAAGACATATACACTTGTTATAGGCTATGATCATCATTTTGGAAATGATCGAAAAGGAAATATTGAACTATTAGAAAAACTAAAAGACAAATACCATTACAATTTAGAAGAAATAAGCGCCCACGAAATTGATGCAATTAAGGTAAGTTCTACAAAAGTAAGAAACGCAATCTATAGTGGTGAAATACATTTAGTGCCTAACTACACTGGATTTCCATTTCATTTTTCAGGCATTGTAATAAAAGGAGATGGTATAGGTAAAACCATTAACTACCCCACAGCAAACATTTCACTTTTAAGCCAAGAAAAAATAATTCCTAAGAAAGGAGTGTATGCGGTTAAATGCGAGCTTAAGAATAAAAAATATTATGCCGGGATAATGAATATAGGTAATCGTCCTACCATTGGAATTAATCAGAATGAAAGCATTGAAATACATTTATTTAATTTTAATAAGACTATTTATGGGGAGACCCTTAAGGTGGATGTAATAAAGAAGATAAGAGAAGAACAAAAATTCAAAAACATCGAAGCGCTCAAAAGTCAAATTGCTAAAGATTGCATTAAGGCAAATCAAATCCTAAGTGAATAATTTTTTTTTATATCTGTTTCTTTTTATTGGACTTGCTAATGATTTTGACGCTCAACGTAATGTTATATACAAAGACATGGACGAAGCTTTACAAAACATTGAACATGTTTACAAGCTTAATTTATCTAGAAAAAAACTGGACTCTTTACCTCATAATCTTTTTAAATTAAAAAACTTAGAATATTTAGATTTAAGTAAAAATCGATTAGATCATTTACCAAAAGAGTTAAAAGCACTTCAAAATCTAGAATACATAAACCTATCAAAAAATAATTTTATTGATTTTCCTTTAACACTTACTGAACTGATACATCTTCAAGAAATAATCATTAACAATAACCAAATAACTACTATTACAAAACAAATCAAAAACTTAAAATCCCTAACCAAATTAGATATGTGGTCTAATGAACTAATCGAAATTCCAGACGAAATTAGCCACTTAACTTTATTAAGAGAATTAGATTTAAGGGTGATACAATTTACAGACCGCGAAAAAAAAAGGATATCTGTCTTACTTCCTAATACTAAAATATACTTTTCAAATTCGTGTAATTGTGGAGATTAATCACACCCCACTTCTACCCCTCCCGTAAGTAATGAAATAGCCACGGCTTGGGTAGCGGAATTTTGAGGCACTAAATTGGCTGAATCACAACAGAACTTAAACTGACTGGTTAGCTGACCTGCACACAACTCTAGCATAGTGCCATCAGAAAGAAAAGTGGATAGTGTAGTGCTATACTTACTTGCAAAAATACCATATCCATTATTTACATTTGTGAATATCGGTCTTTCTGTTACTATTCCTGTTACTGGTTCATTAACTTGCATATATGTATTTAAATCATCATTACCCGCAGTTAAGATAAGTTCAACAGCATCCATTTTCAACACTCTTTTCAGTACGTCACTTTCGTTTTCATTATTCTGTAGTTGGCTAACCACCCAGCTGAAAAAAGAAACTCCAGAAATGTCCTTGTACATTTCTTCACCACCTTCGGTTGAAACACTGATTTGCCTTCCTAAGTTCCATTCCAAATATTTATCCTGCTCAGATAAATCAGTATATACTTCAGTATAGTTTAATCTAAAAACCAATTCATATCGCCTTCCACCTTCTGCAGTTACCCAACTTAAGGTTTGGTTATAATAGCCATCGTCACCTGTTGTAGCTAAATCAACATCTGCTACCTTAAATCCGTTTATTCTCAAAAAAAGATAAGTCTGATATTTAAAATTTAACCAAGAACCTTTTATCATATCTGTGCTCGCGTCAAACTCTAGGTTTTTATCCGGGACGGAAACTTTTAAATGATAACTATTTTCCTCTAGTAGTGTGTCGTTAAGCGACTCAAAAAAATACACTTTTTGTGAATCTTCATAAAAAATCCCTGGATCTAGGCCACCTACCATAAGTTCTTTAAGGGTGTCTTGATCTATCATGTTCCCAAACTCATTATATTCTTCTAAAACTGCAATAACATGATTAAATTCAGTACAGTCATTTATGGCTGCATAATTCACATTATTGCCATATCCTAAAAAAGATCTATTGATTTTTACAAATTGGGTGTCCTGAGATTGGTCGAGTAAGCCATACACAATCGGAATTGTTTTGTAAGGTGCATTTAATTCAAAATCCGTGGTACAAGAAATCAATAAAATTAGGGAGGATAAAAATGAAATGAATGTTTTTTTCATGATCAATTATTTATAATCATTTTAGTAGAAATTCTACGCTGAGGAGAATCAAAAATCACATTGTACCAACCTGGATTTAAACTGCTAACGTTTATCTTGAGTTCATTTAATCCAGCGTTATAAATTTGATTTTCAACTTTGTAAACGATTCTACCCAATGGATCAACTATCTTGATAGATGCATCGTCAACGATAGATCTGAGGTTGAATTTTAACATAGCCATAGAATTTGCAGGGTTTGGATATACTATAAAGTCAAAAACCAATTCATCTTCAATTGAAAGTGGACCCGACAAATTGATATCATCTATAAATAAATCATTTCCACCACCGCTCGTAAATTTAATTTTAAAACGAAAATCACTCACTAGATAAACACTTGTAATACCATTAACATTAACAGTACTCCAATCATTAGCTGATGGGTTATATGATGAGTTAGTATTAGGATGGGTTGCAATAGTCGATGCAGGAATATTTTTTCTTAAAAACCAGGTTTCGCCACAGTCTCTACTTGCTAAAATTTGCATGAAGTCTGTATTTTGAGAATTTCGTTTAGCGAAAGCGTATTTAAAGGACAGTGAGGCAGATGATAAATTTGATATATCTAATGTTGTACTTACCAATTCGTCAATAGAACCAGGGATAGCAGCAGAATTATCAAGTTTAACAGCGTATGAACCAGAAAAACTGGAGGAATTCATCACATGAAAACCAGGGCCTTCTGGATTATATACCGACCAATCTGAATTTGGAATCTGGGTAGCACTTTCAAAATCATCCACAAATGGAGTTAAATCTCCAGGGTTGGCTATAACAGTAATATAATTGGGGAAATTTTGTGAGAGTTGATTTCCAAACTGATCAGTCACCTGTAATTGAACATCATATGTTCCTGCATTAGCATAAGTTACTATTGGATTTTGTTGAGTAGAAGTACTTGGAGAACCACCTGGAAAACTCCAGCTCCAACTATTCACATTATTGTAAGATTCATCAAAAAATTCTACTACATCTCCTCCACAAACCATGTCTCTATTAGATCTGATATCTACTGCACACAAGGTTGGAGTTTGATTAAGTCCAGTAGCTGTATGATTTGAAGAAGTCCAAAGATTGTTTCTTCCTGCCACACTGGAAACCAACGCAGCTCTCATCCTTGACTTCTGACCAGGTGTAAACATTTTAGAACAATATGAGTATTCCAGATAATTTTCAATATTGTCTACCACATCTGTTGTCCAATACCCGTCAACAGCATCATTTGAACAGGTATTTGAAGACACATTACATGACGTAACTCCAATACATCTGGGAGTGTCATCCACTGCATCATCTTGTGTACAACTTGAAGCATTTCCGGGATTATTATTATTACCCCATAAATGATCTAGATTTAACCAATGTCCAACTTCGTGAGTTAATGTTCTACTAGAATACACGTCTGATGTCCCAATAGACCCAACATAATCATGTAACACCCAAATTCCATTATTCATGGACGAGCCAGTAAATATACTTGGGTTTGTTGTGTAACCAGCTGCACCTCCTGCATCGTTTACTACAAAAATGTTAAGGTACTTATTTCCAGGCCACGAGCCATTAAATATATTATTTCCAGAAATGATAGCAGAGACTTGTGACATGCCATTACTTCCATCATTTGAGAAGGGGCTCTGCGTTCTTGTGATCCCACTAAAACATTGTCCATTTGGAGCCTTTGTAGCTAACTGGAATTCCACCTCAATATCGGAAGGCATCCCTTGAAAAGTGGAAACTACATTATTTGCATCTTGGTTTTGTAAACGAAAATCTCTATTGAGAATAGCAACAGCATCCTCAATTTGCGCTCTTGAGATATTTTCTGTACCTCCGTTATGCAACACATGAAAAACCAATGGAATGGTGTACACAACTCTAGATGGCGCCAGTAATTTCATAGAATCTTCAATAATGCTCAATTGGCTTTGCTCTTCTTCATAAATCTTCAATAAAGAGGAATGCAGCTTGAAAAAATTCATAACCTTATGTGTCCTACAGTACTCTATGTCTTCACCGTGACGGCAATTGTCTTTTTCCACATTTTTATCAAATTGAAATTGTGCTTGAAAAGAGATTACTAAAAAGACTGAAATTAAAAAAGAAAAATATTTCATCATGCAATTTACAATTTAGTTTTTAAATGCATTTTCTAAATCTTCAATTAGATCAGATGCATCTTCAACACCCACACTTAATCTGATCAATGAGTCTAAAACTCCTGATTTTATTCTTTCTTCTCTTGGAATAGATGCGTGTGTCATTGTGGAGGGATGGCCAATTAAGGATTCCACACCACCAAGAGATTCAGCAAGGGTAAATAATTTTGTTTTGCTCACTATGGACTTAGCCTTTTCAAGACTATCTCCTTTTAGTGTAAAAGAAATCATACCTCCAAATCCATTCATTTGTGCTTTTGCCACTTCATGATTAGGGTGAGTTTCAAAACCTGGCCAAAAAACATGATCGACTTCTGGATGTGTAGATAAAAAATTAGCCACTTTTTCTCCATTTTCACAATGTCTTTGAACTCTTAAATGAAGTGTTTTAATACCTCTTAGAACTAAAAAGGAATCCATCGGACCACATACTGCACCACTTGAATTTTGTATTCTATACATTTCTTCCGCTAATGATTCGTCATTAGTAACTAAAGCACCCATAACTACGTCAGAATGTCCTCCTAAATATTTTGTTACGGAATGCATTACGATATCAGCTCCTAATTCCAAGGGCCTCTGAAGATAAGGAGTAGCAAAAGTATTATCCACAGCTACTTTAATGCCTGAAGTCTTTGCAATTTTGACAATAGATTTAACATCAATGATGTTCATCATGGGGTTAGTAGGAGTCTCTATCCAAATCAGTTTAGTCTTATCGTTAATTTTATTGGATATATTTTGAACTTCCACCATATCTACGAAGTGAAATTTTATGCCATATTTTTCGAAAATGGTTTTAAATATTCTGTATGAGCCACCATATAAATCATTAGTTGATATGACCTCATCACCAGGTTTTAACATTTTAATTACACAATCAATCGCCGCTAAACCACTACCAAAACATGCACCATATTTACCACTTTCTATTGCGGCTAAATTACTTTCTAACGCGGCTCTAGTAGGATTTCCTGTTCTTGAATATTCAAATCCCTTATGAACGCCTATTTCTTCTTGTACGTAAGTAGACGTTTGATAAATAGGAGTCATTATTGCACCTGTCGCAGAGTCAGGATGAACACCGGCATGGATTACTTTTGTATTAAATTTCATTGTACTTCATTAAGGAGCACAAATCTAATTATTTAATATATTCCTTTCATGGATTGTTCATAACATTAAATTTACTGTATTAAATAATTTATTTTGTCATAAGCGTGTTGTGAAAAATGGAAACCAAAAAAAAATTCTTTTAGCTCATTTGGCTCTTTTCGGTGCTAACCTAATTTATGCTTTTAATTATGGCTATGCAAAAGATGTGATGGAAGGTGGATTTGTACCACCTTTTACTTTCATTTTATTTAGAGCTGTTGGTGCAACCTTTTTATTTTGGGCAACATCGTTTATTTTCTTTGAAAAAATTAAAAAGAAAGATATTTGGCGCTTTGCTCTTTGTGGGTTTTTTGGAGTAACTGCAAACCAGCTTATGTTTTTTACAGGTTTAGATTTGACTTCTACCATACACGCCTCCATCATCATGATTAGCAGCCCAATAATTGTGAGTATCTTATCTATATTCATGATTAATGATAGAATGAGTTTAAAAAAAGGATTAGGTATTACCATTGGGTTGGCTGGAGCATTAACTGTAATTCTACATAAAGGAAATACTTCTGGAGAAGCTGGAGTATTGGGTGATCTTCTCATATTTTTAAACGCATCAAGTTATGGACTATACCTTATCACTGTGAAACCATTGATGTCAAGATATCATCCCGTTACAGTTATTAAGTGGGTTTTTACATTTGGACTACTAGGTGTAATTCCCTTTGGTCTTTCTCAGTTCTCAACAGTAAATTGGGCTATGCCTTCAAGTATTTTACTTAAAATTGGTTTTGTAATCCTATTTACTACCTATTTCTGTTATTTGTTCAATATTTTCGGTATAAAATATGTGAGCCCAACCGTAGTAAGTACTTATATTTATTTACAACCTATTCTCACTTCATTTATAGCGCTATTTTCTGGTAGAGAAAACCTGGATACCATCCTTATAATATCTTCAATTCTTATCTTTTCAGGTGTATATTTAGTGAGTTTAAGTCCAAGTAAAAAAATCAATTGATTACTTTTGGAGGAAAATTTCTTCTATGATGCTATCAATGACCGGTTTTGGAAAAGCAGAAATTGCTCTTGATAAATTACACATAATTGTTGAGCTCAGATCCCTCAATAGTAAATACCTTGATCTTACAGTTAAAATACCATCATTTCTAAAAGAAATTGAATTAAAGGCAAGAAAAACAATAAAAGAAAAATTAGAAAGAGGTAAGGTAGAGTTACTCGTTCACTACGAAAAAAATAATGACAATAAGGCAATTACACTGAATAAAGATCAAATAAGCTCTTATTATAATGAACTATTAGAAATTAGTGAAAATCTAAATATTGATGCAAAATCAAATTTGCTTGGTCATGTTTTGAAATTACCTGATACCATTGAAAATAAAAAAGACATAGTCACTAACGAAGACTTAGAAAAAATTATTTCTTGTATTGAAAAAGCAGCAAATGAACTAAATCATTTTAGAAGGCAAGAAGGAGGAGCATTAAGAACTGAATTGCAAAAAAGGGTTGGTTCTATCCAAAAACACTTAAGTTCGGTAACCCCATTTGAAGAAGAAAGATTACCAAAGGTAAAATCCAAAATACTTGATGCAGCTAATGCACTGAATTTAAAAGATCAATTGGATGAGAAAAGACTTGAACAAGAACTCTTATATTATGCCGAAAAGCTAGATATTACAGAAGAGAAAGTAAGACTTAGTGAACACTGTAACCATTTTTTAAGCACCCTAACTGCAAAAGGAACAGGGAAAAAGTTAGGTTTTATAACACAAGAAATAGGAAGAGAAATTAATACACTCGGATCTAAAGCACACCACTTAGAAATTCAAAAGATTGTTGTTGAAATGAAAGATGAGCTAGAAAAAATAAAAGAACAAGTGCTAAATGTGTTATAATGTCTAATCGTTCATTCAAAGGAAAAGCCATTATATTTTCTGCTCCTTCCGGTGCGGGTAAGACTACCATCGTTAAATCTCTTTTAGAAAAAGAACTTCCACTGCTATTTTCAATCTCAGCGTGTAGTAGAAACAGAAGACCTAATGAAATAAATGGTAAAGATTATCATTTTCTTAGTCTGGATGATTTTAAATCAAAAATTGCTAGTAACGCATTTGTAGAGTGGGAAGAAGTTTATGAAAATAATTACTACGGAACACTAAAATCAGAAATAGAAAGAATATGGAATAGTCATCAACATGTAGTTTTTGATGTTGATGTGGTAGGTGGATTAAATTTAAAGAGACATTTTGGAGATAATGCACTTGCTATTTTTATAGAGCCTCCTTCATTAGATATACTTTTTAAAAGGTTAGAAAACAGAGCAACTGAATCTAAAAAATCATTAAATGCAAGAATTGAAAAAGCAACCTACGAAATGACATTCAGCTCATCTTTTGATTTAATTGTTGTAAATGATAATCTAGAAAAAGCTAAAAATGATGCATTTGAAAAAGTGAAAAAATTTTTAAAGTCGTGAAGAAGATTGGTTTATATTTTGGTACGTTTAATCCTATCCACGTAGGTCACCTGATAATAGCCAACTATATGGCTGATTACACTGAACTAGATGAAGTCTGGTTGGTTGTAAGCCCTCAAAACCCATTAAAAAAAAGAGAAACACTCCTAAAGGATCACCATCGGTTAACACTAGTCCGAATAGCCGTTGAGGACAACGCAAAACTTTTGGCTTGTAACGAGGAGTTTAATCTACCTATCCCTTCTTACACCATAAATACACTTGCGCATCTTAAAGAAAAGTTCAATAAACATAAATTTCATTTGATTATGGGTGAAGACAACCTAAGGTCATTTCACAAATGGAAAAACCAAGATGAGATTTTAAATAATCATAAGATATATGTATATCCAAGAGTTTTAACAGAGCAAGAAATGGAAGAAAACTCTAATGAATATTCTTCATTTAATCATATCAATATAATTAGATGCCATGCACCTATCATGAAAATATCATCCAGCTTTATTAGGGAAGCCATTCAAAATAAAAAAGACGTTCGATATTTACTAACGCCTGATGTCCATAAATATGTAGAAGAAATGAACTTTTACAAATAATTCAATTTAGAAAAATCACATACATTGCATACAATACGGGAAGTACAAACAAAATAAATAGAGAAAAATTAAATGCTCTAAACACAAAAAAAGGAAGGTAACACATCAAATCAATCCAAAACTCTTTATTGGTATCAAATACCCACCAAACAGCCACCGGTGGAAAAATCAAGCAAAGTAACAACAACACAAAATCCGTTATTTCTTCTAACTTATTTACCGGTTTGGTATTATTGATTGAGGTAATAGCAGAAGTTTTAGCTATTTCCTTTTCAATACGATTTTGAACTTTTTTAGTTATTGCGTTCATTACTTTTTGCTTGTTTTTAATATGCTTTACTTCTTTTTGCAACTTAAATTGAGAATCTTCCAATGAATTAAATGAAATTGAATTTTCCCTTTTTAATCTGCTTTTAGAAATAGCTCTATCTGAAATATTATACGGTCTTTCTTGTTCTAGACTATTTATTTTTTTTGACGCCATATTAGCAGTCCTTGGAGTTGATTGTGCTTCATATTTATGAGAAAGCGATTGTGTCTTGTAGGATACTCTTTGTGCTTTTAAAAAATCAAATGGCTTTCCATAATTGGTATAATGCCAAGTAGTACAAGAGTTTAGGAAAATTGTAAAAATGAGATAGGATAAATATTTTTGATACTGCATGGTAGAAGTTTTCATCTATTTCTATCAAAGTAAATGTATTTAACAGTTTTATTAAGCTTTATGGTAGATAGTTATGAATAATTCATTTTTTAAAATAGTTTCCTACGCATCAATCTTATTGATGCAATTTTCAAGATTGATTTAGTAGCTGCTCTTAAAGCAGCTGAATATAAATTTGGAAAAAAGTGAACTTATGTATTACATAGCTTTCCCAAGCCTTATTACCGAGGAGGTAGAAATCAATGCGATTCCATTTAACAATAGCATAAATATGAATCTGAATTAAGAATTATCAACCCTCTTAAATTAGAAATTCACACAGTACTTGTTTTGTTTTAGATATATGGCTAAAAATTTACTTAAAACTTTCTATTTTAGGAAATGGGGATTAGACATCGAAACATGCTAAAATTACAAGAAAAAGTTCAGTAGATTAATTATTAATAATATCAAATAATTCATCTAATTTTGGAATCAAGACCACTTCAATTCTTCTATTTTTAGCTTTATTTTCTGCATCAACAGGTATAAACTCACTTCTTCCAGCAGCACTAACATTAACAGGACTCATTTTACTATGCTTTAACATTATTTTCACTACAGAAGTTGCTCTCAATACGCTCAATTCCCAATTGTCTGTAGGATGAGCATTAGAATTCATTTTATCTGTATCCGTGTGACCTTCAACTAAGATTTCGAGTTCATTTTGATCCTCAAGTACTTTCGCTAATTCTTTCAACGCTTTTACCCCCTCAGCATCCACCTTTGTACTACCGGAAGCAAATAATAACTTGGCATCCATACTCACATATACCTTTCCATCTTTTTGTTCAACTGTAAGACCTTTGTCTTTGAAACCGAGAAGTGCTTTGGCTACCTTATCTTTGAGTGCCTTAACTATAGCATCTTTATTAGCAATTATTTCTTCTAACTCATTAACTCTCTTTTCTCTTTTTTGAAGTTCAATAGACATGTTCTCTAAATCTATTTTTTTAGCATTCAAGTCCAATTCAAGTGATCTTAATTCATCTTCCATTTTCAATAGTTCTAGCTTTCTTTTCTCAAGGTCAGCTAAAAGACGTTGTTTTTCTAATGTTTGTCCTTTTTGAAGAATTTCTAATTGTTCCTGTATTCGTTGGTTAAGCAGATCAATTTTATCGTACTGCTTTTCTTTCATCCTAAGCGATTTACCAAGTAGAGTGGTATCTTTTTTTAGTTTTTTATTAGCTTCAAATAACTGATCATTATTTGAGGACAATTCCACATTTTCTGTTTCAAGTTCAGTTTTTAATGTTTTTAACGTTTTTAACTCTTTTGCACATATTTCTTGCTTTTCAGCTACTTCTTCAAATTTTCTTGCTGGAACACAACTTTGAAATAAGATAGAAAATATAAGAAGTGATGGAATTAAATAAGTTGACTTCATAATGGCTTTTATACGTTTAGTACAAAAATGAAACCAAAAAATCAATGTTAGGTTAAAACATCAGAATTTTTTAAACACTCCTTTATTAAAATCATTTTTTAGAAAGAAACACCCTAGATAAATCTCTGTATTCCATGCTATTTATTGGAAAGGCATGTACATTACTTTGAATTAAGCGAATATTTTGCCCATAATAGATTGGCACAAGAGCAGCATCGGCAATTAAAGTACTATCTGCTTTTAAATAGTAGTAAATCGCAGAATCTTGTTCAATTGCATGAATGGCTTTATCATAACATGCATCAAAATAGTCATTTTTATACCTAGGGAAATTAGTGTAGGAAGGTGTAACGACAGCTTCGCCACTCTCATCATATTTCATTTCAGGAATCACTTGACCATAAAACATTTGAAGAAAATTTTGAGGATCAGGATAATCAGCCAACCAAGTCACACCAAATAAATCGGATTTTGCGTTAATGAATTTTTCAATCAGTACAGATAAAGGATAATAATTGATCTTGATATTTATTCCAAGATTATCATAAAGCATTTTTTGGACGGCTTCCGCAACTATGATATTTAAGTAGTTGCTTTCGCTTATATCTAATTCCATTTCAGGGAATCCTTTTCCGTCTTTGTAACCTGCCTCAGAAATTAAATTTCTAGCTAATTCAGGGTCATATGTAAATCCATTTACTAAAGTGTGATCATATTCACCAAGACTAGGAACAAATCCGTATATAGCAGGCTCAGATTCACCTTTCAAAATGTATTTGACTATCTTTTCTCTATCTATCGCAAGATTAAATGCTTTTCTAATTCGAATATCTTGAAAGATAGGATTTAACATATTAAAGCAATAGGAGACGGAACTCAATCCATTATCTCTATTACTTTGTAATTTAAACTCTGGATTACCCCCAGCTTTAGCAGAATCTAATGTAACTAATACTGCTTTGAGCTCCTCAACAGGAAGTTGATAAACCATATCTAAATTTCCTTTTTTGAAATTAGTGAGTTCCATTTTTTTATTATTATTAAATGAAATTTTGACCACATCTAAATATGGAAGATGATTTCCGTGTTCATCAAGGTCCCAATATTGATCGTTTTTAACCATTCTTATTTCAACATCTTCCTTTATATCCGGATTTTTCAAGATAAATGGACCAGTACCAACAGCATGAGCTCTCATTTCTTTCCCATACATTTCATAGGCCTCCTTAGGATAAATAGCACAGCAAGCTTGAGTCAAAATTTTTAAGAAATAAGAATAAGACGAAGTTAACTCAATCTGAACTGTTAGATTATCTACAACTCTTACACCTTCAACTCCGCCTTCTACTATATCTGCATTAGAAGTGGCATCGTAATGTTCTTGTGCTCCCTTTATAATACCCGTTAGATAGCTTGATGTTCTATTTCCTTCTATAGCTGAACAAAGTTGATCAAAACAATACTTTACGTCATTAGCATTTAACATCCTCCCCACACCATTATCAAAACAAGGATCATCATGAAAAAAAACACTATCTCTCAAAGTAAATGTATATAGACGTCCAGAATCAGACACTGAATAGGTTTCGGCTAATAGAGGTTTAACCTTTAATGTGCGTTGATCTAAGCCCACTAATCCCTGATAAATTTGAAGTGCTATCCTACTTGATATAGCGTGATTAATGGAAGGAGGGAATAAACTTTTAAATGAATTAGTTTCATTTGTTCTAAAAACACCTCCTTGGAAGATTTTAAACTTTTTATCACCTTCGGTATAGTATCCTTTTGCATTTCTAATTGAACCAAATTGACTGTCAAGATTTGTCTTTTTTTGCCCACATGTAACACATAAAAGCACAACTAAAAACAGATATATAAATTTTGTTTTTCTCATCAAATGACATTAAGTCACAAATATAACGAATTTATATTCTTTAAATTTGGACGATTTTATCTTCAAATTAAAAAACAATTCTAATTAAATTGCGTTGTAAAGAGGCCACCCAAAATGAATGGTTAATCAAATACGCTACTTAATTCTATTATTGCTACATACGCTAACACTTAATGTTGTTAGCCAAGTAAATATGCCTTCAAAAGTCAAGAAAACTATACTTGTTAAAGAGGATAGTATAGTTTTTGACACCACCTCTGTGCTTATAAATAGTTTTGAAATTAAACATAAAGACGGATCAGTTGTAAGAGAACAAGACTACAAACTAAATGCTTTGAAAGCTACTCTTTATTTCTATAACCTACCGATAGATTCGATAGAATTAATGTATTATCATTTTCCTTTAAATTTTAAAAACAAATTTTACTTACACGATTACCATCTCAATCAAAAAACAGAATATGACGGCTATAAACCTATTCCTATCTACTCTTACCATGAAAATCAAAGCCTAATTAACCAATCCTCACTTCAAAAAAGCGGTGCTATTTCTAGAGGGATGATGGTAGGCAATAATCAGAACTTCTCCCTGAACTCAAACTTAAATCTGCAGTTATCTGGAAACATTTCTCCCGAAATAAAAATTTTAGCTTCTGTAACAGATGATAATATTCCTATTCAACCGGAAGGAAATACTCAAAAGTTACAGGATTTTGATCAAGTATATGTACAGGTTATGAGTAATGATTGGAAGATAAAAACAGGAGATTTTTGGATTAAAAGCGTGGATAGTTATTTTCTAAAATATCACAAAAGAGGGCAAGGAATTTATTATTATTCTAATAAGTCCAAAGATGGTTTAACGGTAGAAACAGAAAATAGTGCCTCCCTTAGTAAAGGGAAATTTGCTAGAAATGAAATTCAAGGTATTGAAGGAAGTCAGGGTCCTTATCGGCTAAATGGAAATGAAAATGAAAGCTTCATCATTATTCTTAGTGGAACAGAAAATGTGTATATAGACGGGAACCTACTACAAAGAGGGCAAAACTACGACTACACAATTGACTACAATACCGCCGAAATTACCTTCACTGCAAATCACCTTATAAACAAGGATAAGCGAATAGTTGTTGAATTTCAATACAGTGATAAAAATTACGCTAGATCATTATTGCAAAGTAGAACTTCATTTAAAAAAGAAAAAAGTTCGTTTTTTATTCATGCCTACGGAGAACAAGACAGTAAAAACCAGCCACTTCAACAGGACCTAAATGAGGAAGACAGGCAAGTGCTTCAACAGATTGGAGATAATCTGGAATTGGCTCTTAGTTCTGGAATTGACAGCACATCTTTTAATGAAAATATAAATATGTATAAAAAGGTAGACTCTTTGGGATATGAAATGTATGTGTATTCTATAAATCCAGACTCTGCAAAGTACCAAGTAGTATTTAGTGAGGTATCCAATGGAAATGGTGATTACATCATTAAAGATTATAATGCGTTAGGAAAAGTGTATGAGTGGGTTGCACCTGATACCATTCCTTTTGTAGGTATAGTGAGGCAAGGTAATTATGAACCCGTGAAAAAATTAATTACACCAAAAAAGAGACAAGTCATTAGCATTGGAGGACATAATAAATTTGAAAAAATGAGCATTAATTATGAATTAACTACATCTAATTTGGATTTAAATACATTTTCATCAACAGGCAACAATGACAATATTGGCCTAGCTGGATTTGTTCAAATTAATACTTCCAAAAAAATGGGAACTAACTGGGCATTGAATCATAATTCTTCGCTTGAACTAGTTCAGCGTAAATTCAATAGGATTGAACGATTTAGGGCGGTAGAGTTTGAAAGAAACTGGAATGTGCTCGGTGTAATTTCAGAAAAAGATCAACTTTTAGGTAAAAGTCAACTTAATTTTCTACATAATAAAAATGGTAAGTTGAGTTATACATTTAACACCTTCCTTTTAAAGGATACTTTTTCAGGGATGAAGAATGATGTTGAACTCAAATGGAATAAAAATATTTATGCTGATGTAAAAGGAAGTTTACTGCAAACAAATGGGCTGAAAGATTCAAGATTTTTGAGGCATTTCTCGAACATATATATTCCAATCCATAAATTTAAGATTGGATTTAAGGACATTAATGAAGAAAACCAATTTTTTGAGGGAGATACATTAAGTCAGGCTAGTTATCGATTTTATGATTGGAAAGTTTATCTAGAGAAAGGAGATTCTTCATCTAATAAATTACAGTTTTATTACCAAGAAAGATACGATTGGTTTCAAAAAAGAGCAAATTTAGTAAAAGCCACTCATGCCGTTAGTCCCGGAATTCTAGTTGATTTAAAAAACAATGAAAAGTTCAAATTAAAATACAATTTAGCTCTACGGTCCCTTACTATTACAGATACTACATTAACGAATATAGCTCCAGAAAATTCATTAACTAGTAGAATAAATTATCAGTTAAAACTGCTTAAAGGAGGGATATATACAAACTCATTTTTAGAGCTTGGTTCAGGATTAGAACTTCAAAAAGAATTTATATACATAGAAGTACCTGCAGGACAGGGAGTGTATACTTGGATTGATTACAATGAAAATAACATTAAAGAACTCAATGAATTTGAAATTGCTATTTTCAGTGACCAAGCATCTTATATCAAGGTATATACACCGAATAATAACTACATTAAAATCTATCAATTTCAATATAACCAGAACTTAAATATTAATTTTAAAAGGATCATTAAAGGAGAAGAAATAGTTGGGAAATTTCTTAAAAAGTTCTACAATCAGACAGCCATTAACACCCAAAAGAAATTAAATGATTTAGAATTAAATACGCTAATAAACCCTTTTGTAAACGTGGATAACCCCATAATACAACAAATGTCAAATTCATTGCGAAACAGTTTATTTTTCAATCGGTCTAATCCTAAATACAGCATTGAATATACCAGACAATTATTCGCCAATAAAATGCTTCTAATTAATGGAACAGATTTTAGATCAACTACAAAGGAGCAGGTAAAATTAAGATGGAATTTAAATAAACTATTTATGCTAAATTCAGAACTGAATTTTCATGCAAAACAAAATACTTCAACTTATGCTAGCTCAAGGAATTTCTTCATTGCAGAAAATGAAAATAAACATCAATTATCGTATCAACCAAACACCTTATTTAGGATAGGTATTGAGGGCCGATATAACGAAAAAATCAATGATGAAAATTTTGGGGACGAAAAGGCTTATCTAACCCAAATAGGTATTAACCTTAGAAAAAGTAAAAAAACAAGTGGTCTTATTAATGCTGCTTTTAACGTTGTTAATATAAATTTTAATGGAAATAGCAACAGTACCATTGGGTATGAAATGTTAGAGGGATTACAACCTGGAACTAACTTTACTTGGCAACTAAATTTACAACGGAAAATGGCTAATAATATACAACTCACGCTAAATTACAATGGTAGAAAGTCGAGTGAAATTAGAACCATTCACACGGGTGGTATACAATTAAGAGCCTTTTTCTAATCCAACTTTAATACCGCTAAAAATGCCTCTTGAGGAACCTCAACCCTTCCTACTTGTCTCATTCTTTTTTTACCTGCTTTTTGTTTTTCAAGTAGCTTTCTTTTTCTTGTGATATCTCCACCATAACATTTAGCAGTCACATCTTTTCTAAGAGCCTTTATCGTTTCTCGTGCTACAATTTTTGCACCAATTGCTGCTTGTACGGGAATTTCAAATTGTTGTCTTGGAATCAACTCTTTCAACTTGAGGCATATTTTTTTACCTAGTGTAAACGCATTGCTTCGGTGTACTAATGCAGAAAGCGCATCAACTTGCTCTGCATTTAATAGTATATCAAGTTTTATTAAATCTGATTTTCTATAATCTGTAGGGGCATAATCAAATGAAGCATAGCCTCTACTTACAGACTTTAACCGGTCATAAAAATCAAATACAATTTCTGAAAGTGGCATTAGAAAAGAAAGCTCTACTCTATCTTGAGTTAAATACACTTGATTAGTAAGTTCACCCCTTTTTTCAATACATAGGTTCATCACCGCTCCTACAAATTCAGCTTTAGTAATTACCTGAGACTTTATGTAAGGTTCCTCAATCCAATCTACTTTAGATGGATCTGGAAGCTCGGACGGATTATTTACAATAATTTCTTCTAAATCTCTTTTCATGTAAATTCGGTATGAAACATTGGGAACCGTCGTAATCACGGTCATATTAAATTCTCTTTCAAGACGTTCCTGAATTATCTCCATGTGTAACATACCCAAAAAACCACACCTAAAACCAAATCCTAAAGCTGCAGATGACTCCGGTTCAAATACCAAAGAAGCATCATTTAATTGCAACTTTTCCATAGATGCTCTTAACTCTTCATAATCTTCTGTGTCCACAGGGTATATTCCAGCAAAAACCATAGGTTTAACATCCTCAAACCCTTTAATTGCATCATTACAAGGATTTGAAATGGAAGTTATCGTATCACCAACCTTTACTTCATTGGCCTTTTTAATACCACTAATGATGTATCCAACATCCCCAGACGCTAATTCATTTTTTGGATCTAAATCCATCTTCAAAACACCTATCTCATCTGCATCATAGGTTTTTCCAGTGTTGAAAAACTTTACTTGTTGCCCTTTTTTAATTATCCCATTAAAAACCCTAAAATAAGCAATGATTCCTCTAAATGGATTGAAAACAGAATCAAAAATCATAGCTTCTAATGGTGCTTCATCCGATCCTTTTGGAGAAGGAATTTTATCAATAATAGCTTTGAGTATATTTTCTACTCCCAACCCAGTTTTACCGCTTGCAGGAATTACATCTTCTGCAGAACAACCAATTAAATCAATAATTTGATCCGTAACTTCTTCAGGCATAGCACCAGGAAGGTCCATTTTATTTAAAACAGGGATGATTTCTAAATCATTCTCAATTGCTAAATATAAATTTGAAATCGTTTGCGCTTCAATACCCTGAGAAGCATCAACAATTAACAAGGCTCCTTCACAGGCTGCTATAGATCTTGAAACTTCATAAGAAAAATCAACGTGACCGGGTGTATCAATTAAATTCAATTTATAAGCTTCACCATTAAAATGATAATCCATTTGTATAGCATGACTTTTAATGGTAATTCCCCTTTCTCTTTCCAAATCCATATCGTCAAGAGCTTGATCCTTCATTTCACGGTCTGAAATCGTTCCAGTTGTTTGAAGCAACCTATCAGCAAGGGTACTTTTCCCATGATCGATGTGGGCTATGATACAAAAGTTTCGAATATTTTTCATCGGCACAAATGTAGTACAATATGTATTTACAATAGGCTGCTGTCTATTGAATATTTAACAGCACATTATCTGAAATTAAGGTTTGTTTAACGAACAATAACCTTTTTGATTCAAATTCGTTTGTTATTGACTTTATTAACTTGTTAATTTGTCGACTTTAAAATGAAGGTAGTAGAATACATAGCCAATAGAAAGAAGACCATCTTCTCGTTTGAAATTATACCGCCACTTAAAGGAAAGGGCATTGAAGATCTTTGCGCAGGAATAGATCCTTTAATGGAATTTAACCCCCCTTTTATTAATGTAACATATCATCGCGAAGAGTATGAATATAAAAAAATGGGTAATGGATTACTAAAAAAAGTTTCTGTTAGAAAAAGACCTGGAACTGTTGGAATATGTGCAGCTTTAATGAATAGATATAAGGTCGATGCCATACCACATATCATTTGTGGAGGATTCACTAAAGAAGAAACCGAAAGTGCACTTATAGATCTTAAATTTCTAGGTGTGGACAATATTCTAGCCCTAAGAGGTGACCCCATGAAAAACGAATCCGCATTCGTACCAACTCAAGGAGGAAACGCGTTCGCGCTAGACTTAATTGAGCAAATCAATGAAATGAATAATGGCCAATATCTTTACGAAGAAACCAAAAATAGCCCTTCTAATTTTTGTATTGGTACAGCAGGATATCCTGAAAAGCATTTTGAGGCGATGAATTTGTCAACTGACATGAAACACCTCAAAAGAAAAGTAGATGCAGGCGCTGAATTCATTGTGACTCAACTTTTCTACGATAATGAAAAGTTTTTTGACTTTGTTAAAAAATGTCGTGAAATAGGAATTAAAGTCCCTATTATTCCAGGAATTAAACCCATTACCAATCTTAGACATTTGTCTTTCATACCAAAGTTCTTCCATGTTAATTTTCCTGAAGCTTTTTCGAATGAATTAGAAAAATGTAAAACTGATGAAGAAATAAAAAGAGTTGGAATAGAATGGACTACTGAACAATGTAAAGATCTTGTAAAAGCAGATATCCCCGTTATTCATTTTTATACAATGGGAAGAGGAACTGCAGTAAAAAATATAGCAAAAGAAATATTTTAGTACCCCGTTCTTTTCTATTCCAGTTTGATAATAATCTTAATTTTAACATTGAATTTACTTCAATGATACGCTTAAAGCATTTTGTATTAGTTTTTATTTTTTTTCAAAGCGTGGTGATCCTTACGCAAGAAAATACAAATGTCAAGGTAATTATAAAGCTTAGGCCTGTAGAAAACTTTAGAGGAAAACTAAAGAACTGTACTTCAAGTGTTTTTGAAAATAATACTCTCGTTTCTAATAAAATAATTCACGGTTATAAATTTAAATTCAAGTTAGATTCTAAATCCATTTACAAAATTGTATTTGATAATAAATCATATGTATCCAAACATATCATGGTAAACTGTACTGGAATTCCTTCTGGAGGAAAATCAAAATTTAAATTAAGAGCAGATATAAGTCTGTTTAGATATAAAAAGGAGTACGATACTTCATTTCTTGAAGAAGAACCCATTTCCATAGGATACTATAACGAAGTAAAAGAAGAAATGATTTGGGATTTTGAATATAATAGAAGCATGGTAGAGAAAATTATTCATACCATGACCAAAAAGTAACTTATCCTTTTTTAATATTCGCTGATAAAAACTCTCTGTTCATTCTTGAAATATTATCAAGAGAAATACCCTTAGGACATTGAACTTCGCAAGCTCCAGTATTGGTGCAATTTCCAAATCCCTCTTCATCCATTTTGTTGACCATATTCAGTACCCTGTCTTTTGCTTCCACTTGTCCCTGTGGGAGTAATGCGAATTGGGATACTTTTGCTGACACATATAGCATTGCGGATGAATTTTTACAGGAAGCTACGCATGCGCCACAACCAATACAAGTTGCCGCATCAAATGCCATGTCTGCATTATCTTTTGGAATGGGAATAGCATTAGCGTCTTGTGTATTTCCAGATGTATTAACTGAAATATATCCTCCTGCATGTTGTATTCTGTCAAAAGCTGATCGATCAACGACCAAGTCTTTAACAACTGGAAATGCATTTGCTCTAAATGGTTCAATGAAGATGGTGTCACCATCTTTAAATTTTCTCATGTGAAGCTGGCATGTAGTAACTCTACGGTCTGGGCCATGTGCTTCGCCATTTATGTAAAGTGAGCACATACCGCAAATCCCTTCTCTACAATCATGATCAAATGCGATAGGTTCTATTCCTTTTTCAATAAGTTCCTCATTTAACACATCTAACATTTCTAAAAACGACATATGTTCAGAAACATTTTGAATTTCATAATCGACCATTGAGCCTTTATCATTGGCATCTTTTTGTCTCCAGATTTTAAGTTTTAAATTCATGATGTGTTTTATTTATATGATCTTTCTTTCACTTCAATATTGTCAAAAACCAATTCTTCTTTATGTAATACGGCTTTTGAAGGTTCACCTTTATACTCCCAAGCTGAAACATAAGTATAGTCTTTGTCATTTCTCTTCGCTTCGCCTTCTGGTGTGGCAAATTCTTCCCTAAAGTGTCCTCCACAAGATTCATTTCTTTCTAATGCATCTTTTGCAAATAGCTCACCTAACTCTAAAAAATCAGCAACCCTACCCGCTTTTTCCAATTCTTTGTTCATTTCATGTAGACCACCAGGTACTTTGACATTTTTCCAAAAATCGTCCCTAAGATCCTTAATATCTTTCATGGCTTTCTTAAGCCCTTCTTCAGTCCTTGCCATACCACACTCGTCCCACATTATTTTCCCTAATTTTTTATGGTAGTAGTCCACAGAATGTTTTCCGTTATTGTTTATTAGACTGTTTAGTTGTTCTTTAACCTTACTTTCAGCTTCTTCAAATTCTTTTGTTTCAGTAGATATCGGACCTGTTCTAATGTCATCAGAAAGGTAATCTCCAATGGTGTAAGGCAATACAAAATATCCATCAGCTAACCCTTGCATTAAAGCGGAAGCTCCAAGCCTATTGGCTCCGTGATCAGAAAAATTAGCTTCACCAATCGCATATAATCCCGGAACTGATGTCATTAGATTGTAGTCTACCCATATTCCTCCCATGGTGTAATGAACTGCAGGGTATATCATCATAGGTGTTTCATACGGATTTTCATCTACTATCTTCTCATACATCTGAAATAAGTTACCGTATTTTGATTTCACAATTTCTTGACCTAGTTTTTTAACTAAGGATGAATCGTTTTCATCAAAACCTTTTAACAATGCCTGTTCTTTACCATATCGCATAATGGCTGAACTAAAATCAAGGAAGACCGCTTCCCCTGTTTGGTTTACTCCAAATCCCGCATCACATCTTTCTTTTGCTGCCCTTGAAGCTACGTCTCTTGGAACTAGATTACCAAATGCAGGATATCTTCTTTCTAAATAATAATCTCTATCTTCTTCTTTAATTTCCGTAGCTCTAAGAGTGCCATTACGAAGCGACTCTACGTCTTCTATCTTTTTAGGAACCCAAATTCTACCGTCATTTCTCAATGACTCTGACATCAATGTGAGTTTAGATTGATACTCACCAGATCTAGGAATACATGTAGGGTGAATTTGGGTATAACACGGATTAGCAAAGTAAGCTCCTTTTTTATGTGCTTTCCATGCTGCAGTCACATTACTTCCCATAGCATTAGTAGATAAAAAATAAACATTACCATAGCCTCCCGAAGCCAATACCACTGCATGTGCAGAATGTCTTTCTATTTCTCCTGTAGTTAGGTTTCTTGCAATGATTCCCCTGGCTTTTCCATCTACAATCACCACGTCCAACATTTCATGACGATTATACATTTTTATCTTTCCTCTTGCAATTTGTCTATTCATAGCAGAATAAGCACCCAATAAAAGTTGCTGACCTGTTTGACCTTTTGCATAAAATGTTCTAGAAACCAGTACTCCACCAAAAGATCTATTATCTAATAATCCACCGTAATCTCTTGCAAATGGAACACCTTGTGCAACACATTGATCAATGATGTTAGTAGATACCTCAGCTAGTCTGTATACATTTGCTTCTCTAGAGCGGTAATCACCCCCTTTTACAGTGTCATAAAATAAACGGTAGGTTGAATCTCCATCACCTTGATAATTTTTTGCTGCATTTATACCTCCTTGAGCAGCTATGGAATGTGCTCTTCTTGGACTATCTTGATAACAAAATGTTTTTACATTATAACCTAGCTCAGCTAGAGTTGCGGAAGCTGATCCACCAGCTAAACCAGTGCCCACTACGATTACATCTATATTACGTTTATTAGCCGGATTTACAAGATCAATACTATCCTTGTAATTAGTCCATTTATTTTTTAAATCTCCCTTTGGAACGCCAGAATTTAAATTTCCCATATTGTAATACTTAATGCGATTGTGTTAAAAAGTGAAATAAAGCAATAAATACAAATCCTAAAGGCACAGCAATTGCAAAAACATTCCCAAATTTATGTAGGGATACTCTTTTCTTTCCATTTGCTAAACCTACGCTTTGAAAAGATGATTTAAATCCGTGTAATAAATGCAATGATAAAAAGCCAAATGCCACTACATAAGCAATAACTCTAGGCAAACTTTGAAATTCATGTTGAAGTTCATGAAAGTAACGAAAGGACCCATCAGCCATCAATCCAGACATATCACCAACCACATATTTAGTGTTTATTTCTGGAATCCAAAAGTCTAGAAAGTGAAGGGCAAGAAAAGCCAGTACAGTAATACCACTAATGATCATATTTCTTGACATCCAAGAAGAACTAGTGGAAGGATTTTTGTATGCATAATCAGTAGTTCTAGCGTTTCTGTTTTTCAATTCTAAAACAAATCCCATAACAAAATGAAATACCACAGCAAATATCAATACAGGCTGTAACAAAAACTGAACTAATGGATTTGTTCCCATAAAGTGTGAAGCCTCGTTAAATGCTTCAGCACTAAATACTGAAAGCAAATTAATAGTAAGGTGTTGAGCTAAAAAAAACATTAAAAAAAGTCCCGAAAGAGCCATCAGAATTTTGTATCCTACAGATGTATAAAAGGTTGATTTACTCATAGTGAAATTTCGTTATTTCGACCAAAAATATACAAACATTAATTAAGGTCATTAGTTAGTTTAATTATTTTTCAATATCGTTTAATATTTACTTCATTTTAAGAATAAAAGCACCATCTATTTATTCATTTTCTTGATCTTATCAAGAATTACTAGAGCCATTTTCTCCTTTGATTCTTGTGTCCAACCCGCTATGTGAGGAGTGAATATGACATTTTTGTATTGAGCTAAAGATTTGAATGTTGGATCATCCGTATACGAAAACCTTTCAAAAGATGGGGATTCCAATTCCATCACATCTAGGCATGCGCCTTTTATTTTTTTGTTTTCTATTCCCTTTAAAAGATCTTCTAAAACTACAGACTGACCTCTTGCCGTATTAATAAGGAAAAAAGGTTTTTTGAATGAATTAATAAATGTACTATTCACCAATTTTTTAGTTTCATAGCTTTGAGGAGTGTGAAGACTAACAAAGTCTGCATTGTTGAAAATATAGTTCATATCGACCTCCTTTACGTATGGGTCTGAAAAATTAGATTTGTATTTATCAAATGCAATAACTTGCACATCAAAACCCGAAAGTCTTCTAGCCAAAGCCTCTCCCATAAATCCATAGCCAATCAAGGCAAAAACTTTTCCATTTAACTCAATTCCTCTATTTTCTTCTCTTAACCAAACTCCATTTTTCACTTCTGTATTTGCTGAATTTATGTTATTTAATAAACTCAAAATCATTCCCATGGTATGTTCTGCCAGCGCATCTCTATTGCCTTCAGGACTACGAAACACCCTTATATCTGCTTGCTGACAATAATTTAAGTCAATATTTTCTAACCCCGCTCCGGGTCTTGCGATAAACTTTAAATATTTAAATTGGCTTAGTAGAGTCGCATTTAATGGGATACTAGATCTTATAAATATTCCATTTATATCAAGGTGATTTTTAATATCTTCCGTGGTAAACCCTCTGCCATCTATAACTTCAAAATTCCATTTTTTCAATGTGTCATTAATGATGCGATGAAAATCATCAAGGAGAATTACTTTCATGTACTAAAAATATAATGCCCAACCAATCAAAAAGTAGATCAATAATCCAATGATGTCATTGGTGGTGGTAATAAAAGGGCCTGTAGCTAATGCTGGATCTATATCATATTTGTTTAAGACCAGAGGAACAAAAGTCCCAAATAAACCAGCATAGGTAAATACAGCTACTAAAGAAACTCCAATGGTGAGCGCTAAATCAAAATCACTTTTAGTGATCCAGCAAAAAATTAGCGCGATAAAGGAACATATTAAGCCATTAAAAAGAGCTACTAATAACTCCTTTAGCATTTTTTTGGCTATTGAATCATAGTTAAGCGTATTATTTGCTAAAGATTGTACTATTAAAGCTGAAGACTGCACGCCTACATTACCACCCATAGCTAAAATTAGCGGAATGAATGAGGCCATGACCGCATTTTCTCTTATGTGCCCTTCAAACATGCCTATAACATAGGCTCCTAAAATCCCTCCAAGCATTCCTATTAACAACCATGGTAATCTTGCTCTGCTAATTACAAATAAGGAGTCTGTAGATTCTACCTTTTCTGAAATACCGCTAGCCATTTGATAATCTTTTTCTGCTTCTTCTTTTATGACATCTAAAGCATCATCTATGGTAATACGCCCTAGCAATTCGCCTTTTTCATTTACTACAGGAATAACAACGAGGTCATACTTCTCCATTTTTGAGGCTACCGTTTCTGCCTCATCTTCAACCTTCACAGAAATAGGGTCTGACTGGAAAATATCTTTAATTAATGTTTCGTCAGAAGCATATAAAAAACTTTTTAAAGAAAGGGTGCCTTTAAGTCTTTGTTTTGAGTCAACTACATAAATCGTGTAAACATGATCCACTTGTTCAACTTGTTCTCGGAATTTAGAAAGTGCTTTAGATACGCTCCAATTCCAATTTGCTGAAATGAAATCCAAATCCATAATTCCACCAGCACTATCTTCCTCATAATTTAAAAGCATAGATATTTCAGATGAATGTTCATCATCTTTAATGGCATCTAATACTTCCTCTTGTACTTCCTCAGGAAGATCTTGAATTACATCTGTAGCATCGTCAGCATACATCATCTCAAGCGATTCAGCAATTTCTTCAGCTGACAAGGATTCTAGAAACTTTTCTCTTATATCTTCCTCAATTTCAACTAAAACATCAGAAGATAACTCCTCATCCAAAAGTCTAAAAATATATTGTGCTTGTGGGAGGTTAACTACACGCATCACCTCTGCTATATCAACTGGGTGAAGTGAATGCAACTTATCTATCAAAAATTCATTTTCATTTCTTTCAATAGAAACAATAACTTGATCGATAAAATCTTTGGTTATTTCAAATTGCATTCCAAAGGGTTAAATATTATCTGCGAAAATAAAAATTATTATAGCATAATGCCTTTAAATTTTTGATTCTAATAAATTAGTAAGCTCTATAAAATCATTTACACTTAATTGTTCAGGCCTTTTGGTCATCAGTTGATGACTAAGATTATGGTCCTTACATAATCCTTTAATAGAATTTCTAACCATTTTTCTACGCTGATTAAAAGTAGATTTCACTACTTTAACAAATAGTATTTCATCGCAATTTAAATGCTGTTTATCATTTCTTTCAAAGCGAATAACTCCGGATTTTACTTTGGGAGGAGGGTCAAAAACTTCTTCATTAACTGTAAATAAATAGGTTGTTACATAAAAAGCTTGTATTAGCACTGAAAGAATCCCATATTTTTTTGTCCCAGGCTGAGCACAAATTCTTTCTGCCACTTCTTTTTGAAACATACCTACTAATTGAGTAATTATGGATCTATTTTCAAATACCTTGAACACAATTTGAGAAGAAATATTATAAGGGAAATTGCCAACAACAGTAAATGGATTTTCAAAAACAGTTCCCCAATTTTCCTTTAAAACATCTCTTTGTTTGAGTTTTAAGTTAGGATAATGAAGAGTTAAATATTGTATTGATTCCCTGTCAACTTCATAAGCAACCAATGTAAATTTTTTCTCAACTAAAAATTGTGTTAATGCTCCTGTACCTGGGCCAATTTCAAGCACATTTTGGTTGGATTCATAAATTAAGACAGCATCCGCTATTCTTTTGCAAATTTGGACATCTTTAAGAAAGTGTTGACCAAGATGTTTTTTAGGAACTACTTTCATAAATTACTTAATCGATTGTAAATCAATAAATCTTTTGTAATACTGATTTTTCGTGATTAATTCCTCATGAGTTCCCATTTCCACAATTTTACCTTTATCAAGTACTACAATTTTATGAGCATTTTGAATGGTTGATAATCGGTGAGCAATAACTAATGATGTTCTATTTTTCATAAGTCTATCTAGTGCAACTTGTACCGCTTTTTCAGATTCTGTATCAAGAGATGAAGTGGCCTCATCCAAAATAAGAATTTGAGGATTTTTATAAAGTGCCCTTGCAATACTTATTCTTTGTTTTTGTCCTCCAGACAACTTATTACCACCATCTCCGATATTGGTTTCATATCCGTTTTCTAACGAAATAATGAATTCATGAGCATTCGCCATTTTAGCTGCCTCAATAACTTGTTCTTTTTCAAAATCATCATCTCCAAAAGCAATATTATTAAACACACTATCATTGAATAGGATAGACTCTTGGCTAACCACACCCATTAAATTTCTCAAGGTGGATAATCTTATATCCTTTACATTATGATTATCAATTTTAATTTCACCTTTTGATACATCATATAATCTGATCAATAAATCGGCTAGTGTTGTTTTTCCTGCACCTGAGTGTCCAACAAGAGCAACAGTTTCTCCTTGTAATACATGAAATGTAACATCGTTTAATATCTGTTTCTCATCATATTTAAAATGAATATGATTGAATTCAATTTTATCTTGGAATTGAAAATTTTCGTTGGTTTTAGGATTATCTGTTATTTTTTGATTCTCGTTCAGAATCGAATTTATTCTTTCTAGAGCAGCAATTCCTTGTGAGGAATCATAGATAGCTTTGGAGATGGATTTAAAAGGGGTAATTAATTGAGAAAATAAAATTAAATAACCAATAAAAACATCTGGAAGTATTTCATTTTCAAATACTAAATTCCCTCCATACAACAATACACCTGCTGTAGCAATAACTCCTAAAAACTCGCTTATGGGCGACGCCATAAATACTTTTCTTGTTACGCTCAGCATAAGCCTGTATAAATAATGACTTTGTTTTTTAAATCGATTATATATAAACTGTTGTGCACTAAAACTTTTGATTATTCTGAGTCCGTAAAGTGTCTCTTCCGTCATGGAAAGCATATTTCCAGCATTTTCTTGTCCGAGTTTTGATTTCTTTTTTAAACCACTGCTGATTCGAGAAATTATTAACCCAGCAAAAGGAAGAAAAATGATAATAAATAAAGTGAGTTTTACACTAATTAAAAACAGGGTGATAAAATAACCTAGTATGTAAAAAGGATCTTTAAATATGGCATTTGTTGTGGCCTTTAGAGATAGTTCAAGCTCTTTCAAATCAACAGAAAATCTAGATAGGATATCTCCTTTTTTTTCCTCTGAATAAAATGCCATGGGTAAATACAAGATCTTTTGAAACAAAGAATTCCTATATTTTAGGGCGCTTGACTGAACTAAATCGGAGAGAAAAAATGTACTTAAAAATGTAAATAGGTTTTTAAGAAAAACCATTGTTACTAAAAAAATACAAATTACAATTAAGGTTTGATACCTTCCTTCAATAAGGGCGTAATTGGATAATTGATAATTAAAATGATCAATTATACTTTCTTTTGAAAATGTAAAAGTTTCTGGATCATTGAGGGATAATGCTTGAATAGATTCTTTAGTGTTAAAAATTACTCTTAGTAAGGGAATAATCATAGCAAATGAAAACAGCGAAAAAAACATGGCTAAAATGTTAAATACCAAGTTAAAAAACAGCGTGTTTTTAAACTGCAATGTGATTTTAGCTATACTGAACAAATTTTTCATAAGAAGAAACAAAGTTAATATAGTTGATGAACTATTTCATAAAACAACCAATACGATGAGGTATTGTGATCAACTGATTAGTTTTTCTAAATTTGCAACCTTCATGAGTATAAGACGGGAAAAAGTTGCAAA
>JAYYEV010000011.1:0-11480 GCA_036159515.1 Bacteroidota bacterium
GGTGTTTGCTATCTAATGGTTTGCAATCAAGATTGGTGAAATTAAGTTCACCCATTTCTTTTTTGTTACGGTAACTTTTTTTGTAATTATCTAGGGTTGTTTGCCATCCATATTGAATGCCGTTTTTACCTATGAACATCAATGAATCACTTTTCCAATAACTTAACATGAATTTTTCTATGTTTCCTTCATTCCAAGACTGTTGTTGTTTCATCATCAGTTCATCAATTAGCTGACAATAATCGGGTTGTTTTTCATTACAAGAATAGAAGAGAGAATTATAAGTAAATAGAACTATAAAGAGCTTAAACTTCCGCATTTTCTTTATGTTTTTTTTCATTGGTTCTAAAAACAATGTTTTCATCAAATGAATCTATTAATACATCATCACCTTTTTGAATGGTTCCTTTGAGTAACTCTTTAGATAATCCATTTAAAATTTCCTTTTGCACAAGTCGTTTTATAGGTCTTGCTCCATATTGTGGTTCAAAACCTTTTTGAGCAAGATATTCGATGGCGTAATCTGTTATATTTAATTTAATCCCTTTTTCCTCAAGTAGTAGATTCAATTGTTTTAGTTGTATTTTAACAATTTGATGAATAGCTGATCTTTCAAGTGAGTTAAAAACTATAGCTTCATCAATTCGATTTAAAAACTCTGGCCTAAAATTATTTTTTAATTCACTCATCACTAGTTCCTTTATTTGTTGAGGATTCACATCTTTTTCTTCTTGATCATACAATTCATTAATATGGTGTGCACCTAGATTGGATGTCATAATAATAATCGTATTGTTGAAATTAACTGTACGGCCTTTATTATCTGTTAATCGGCCGTCATCTAACACTTGAAGTAAGATGTTAAATACATCTGGGTGAGCTTTTTCTATTTCATCTAATAAAACCACAGAGTAGGGTCGTCTTCTAACAGCTTCAGTAAGTTGACCGCCTTCATCATAACCCACATAACCAGGAGGTGCACCCACCAATCTAGAAACAGCGTGTTTTTCTTGAAACTCACTCATATCAATTCTAGTCATGGCTTGCTCATCATTAAATAAAAAAGCAGATAGAGCCTTAGCTAATTCTGTTTTTCCAACTCCTGTGGAGCCTAGAAAAATAAAGCTACCAATGGGTTTTTTTTCGTCCTGAAGTCCAGATCGACTTCTTCTTACTGCATCTGCAATCGCTTCAATAGCTTCGTTTTGACCTATCACTCTTTTCTGTAATTCTTCTTCCAACCTTAGTAATTTCGTTTTTTCACCTTCTAGCATCTTGTTAACAGGAATACCTGTCCACTTAGATACCACATCTGCAATTTCTTCAGCATCCACATCTTCTTTGATCATTTTAGATGTTTTTTGAAGCTCGATAAGTTGTTTCTTTTCTACTTCAATCTTTTCCTCTAATTGCTTTAATTTACCGTATCTTATTTCCGCTACAGTTCCAAAATCTCCATTTCGTTCAGCTTGTTCCGCTTGAAGTTTGGCTTCCTCTATATTTTGTTTGGCCAGTTGTATAGCGTCAACGTGATTTTTTTCAGCTTCCCATTTTGCTTGCAGACTAGATTTAATTTCATTTAGGTTAGCAATTTCTTTTTTAATTGCTTTTTCTTTTTGGCTGTCATTTTCTCTTCTGATAGCCTCTCTTTCTATTTCCAACTGCATTATTTTTCGATCAGCTTCATCCAATTCCTCTGGTTTACTGTTAATTTCCATACGTAATTTGGATGCTGCTTCGTCTATTAAGTCTATAGCCTTATCTGGAAGAAAACGCTCTGTTATATATCTTTTTGATAATTCAACAGATGCTATAATGGCTTCATCTTTTATCTGTACTTTGTGGTGGTTTTCGTATTTCTCTTTTATCCCTCTCAATATACTGATGGCGTCTTCATTATCAGGCTCATCAATAGTTACTTTTTGAAATCTTCTCTCTAGGGCTTTGTCTTGTTCAAAATATTTTTGGTATTCATCTAATGTAGTTGCTCCAACAGCCCGTAATTCTCCTCTAGCTAAAGCGGGTTTAAGGATGTTTGCTGCATCCATAGCTCCTTGACCACCTCCAGCACCAACTAAGGTGTGAATCTCATCAATAAACAAAACAATTCGCCCATCTTCACTAACTACTTCTTTAACCACTGCTTTAAGGCGCTCTTCAAATTCCCCTTTAAATTTAGCTCCTGCAATTAACGCTCCCATATCCAGAGAAAAGATGAGTTTATCCTTCAGGTTTTCAGGCACATCTCCTCTGATAATTCTATGAGCAATACCTTCCGCTATAGCAGTTTTACCTACTCCTGGTTCGCCAATGAGAATAGGATTATTTTTTGTTCTTCTAGTCAATATTTGAAGCACTCTTCTAATTTCATCATCCCTTCCAATAACAGGGTCTAATTTTCCACTTTCTGCTCTTTCGTTTAAATTGATGGCGTACTTGTTCAGTGCGTTGTAGGTTTCCTCTTGATTAGCTGAAGTTACATGTTGACCATTTCTAAGTGATTTTATGATGGCCATTACTTCCTTGTTATTAAAACCATTATCTTTTAATAATTGACTAGTACTGTCTGAACTCTTTAGGATGCCAAGGATTAAGTGTTCAATAGAAACAAAGTCATCTTTCATTTTTTTTGATATGCTAATTGACTCTGCTATAGACTTTTGTGTATTATTACTTAAATGTATATTTACCCCCTTTACCTTAGGTAATGATTGTAAAATACTATCATTTGCTTTAGCAATTATATCCGGGTTAGCACCCAATTTTTTGGCTATATGTGGAAACACATTTTGATCCACTTCCATAATTGCGCTTAGGATATGCGTATTCTCAATGGCCTGATTTCCGTTGGTAAGGGTTAGTTGCTGTGCATTAGAGATAATCTCTTGTGACTTGGTTGTAAATTGGTTGAAGTCCATCTGTAAATTATTTATGCATGTATATCAAATGACAAGCCACTAGTGGATGAATGACAAATTTTCAGATACAAATAACATAACATGCTGAAAATCAGCATTTTTGGCATTTATCCCGATATTCTTTTTATAGAATATAGTCGATGTGTCAGTTCGTTGGATGAGGAATGAATAATACCTTGACTGGTTAGGTTATCTATTCTTACCTGTCCTGAAGCATGTATAATTTGCTTGTTTTCCAAGGCTATTCCAACATGGTGAATACGGTTTTTATCATTGATAAAGAAAACTAAATCAGATGCCTTTATGCTTACTAAGTCTATGGGTTCTCCTATTCCTTCTTGTTGGTAGGCATCTCTTGGTAATTGTATTCCACACAAACTGTATACCAACTGAGTAAAACCACTGCAATCAATTCCTAAAACACTTTTTCCGCCCCATAAATAAGGAGTATTAATAAAATATGTTGCGTATAATACTATATCTTTTGAATCGTCACTTGCTAATGTTCCATTGAACTTATATTTCTTTTGCCTAATTCTAACTGTACCTTGATGATAGTAGGGTAGTATACTCCCAATTGGTACAGGATTTCGTTCTCTTGTGTTTACATTTTCTAAGTAACTTAGTTTATCTCCAATTTTTGGAAAATCATTAAGGTTCAAATTATCGTAATCTTCGTAGGTGATTTCATCATACTGCTTTGCACATATCCATCCTTCATAATTATCATCTGCTAATTGAATACGAACCCATCTAGGTTTAATTTCTAAGATTTTAAAATGTTGTCCAAAAAGCACTTGAGATACCATTTCACTCTGATCTTTGGGTTCTTTTCTTAAAGGAATAATACCCAGTATGTTAATACCATACTCCATTACAAATGCTTCATTAAAAAGGTATATAATGCAACCATAGCTTCAATATCTTTCTTGTGTATTTTTTCATCTGGTGAATGCACGTGATCTTCGGGTGCTCCAATAAAACACCAATCAAAAGGATATGAAGATTTTTGCAATTGGTTACCATCACTACCTCCTGCTGATTCTACTTCAATTTGATAGGGAATACCACTTTCATCAGCTAGTTGTAGAATTCGATCAACATAACTTCTTCTTGGAAGACCCGAGTCTCTTCTAGAAATAGCAACCCCTTTTCCATGTTTTACTCCTTCTGTAACCCATGTAATATCCGAAATTAGCGCTTGTCTTACATTCCACTTTTCATAGATGTACTTTCCTAAGTAACCTACACTTCCTCCACCTACTTCTTCCCAGCATGAAAAACAAATCACCCCATTTTCAAGTGTTTTAGCGACTTCTAAGGCATTCCATACGCCCAAACGATTATCCATGTAGCAACATTGTATAAAATCGTCATCTTCCCGCCAATTAGGTTTAAAAGTCAGTTCAGTAGCACGATCAATTTCTCTATCCAAGATATATTCAATATGAGTTTTACCATTTTTATCCTCATAATTATAAATTTCAGTTTCTATTTTTCCCTTACTATCTTCTCCAACTAACTGAATACCATCATAGGTCTTTGGGCCACCAATTTTAATGAGTTCCTTACCATACCTAACCGTAAACCCAATGGAATCCATGTGAGCAAAGATGGCGGTCTTAGGTGTTCCAAATTTGAGAATGATGCAATCTTGAATAAAATCACCAGTTATGATTTGTGGTTTTGATCTCCAATTCCCTTGTTCATTTTGAATATAATCCAATAAGAAAGATTTCATAGGACCTTCGTTTCCTGAAGGAGCATGAATAGCACATAAGGTTTGAAGCAATTGCATTTTTAAAAGTAATTATTATTTTATGTAGAGTTTGATTTTCACAAAATTATTCAGTTATATTCATAAGGTGAAATTATTTCGAATTATCATATTAGGATTTTTATTGAGCTTTTCATTCAGCTTTTTAGCCCAAACAAACCTGGATTCTCTTTACAATGTTTGGAAAGACACTTTTTATGATCAAGGAAAAAGGTTAGAATCAGTTGATGCTTTAATTTTTAGGTTAAAATCTAGTTTTGCTGATAGTGCTATTTCTTTATCTGAAAGTATGTATAGCTTAGCTGTGGCATGTAATAACAAAAAAAAACAGGCTAAAGCACTAAACTTAAAAGGTATTTCCTTAACTATCCTAAACCGAAATACTGAAGCTTTACAATTTTACAGAAAATCTTTAGAGTATTATAAAAACATAAATGATACTAATGGCATTATTGCTGTTAACAATAACATTGGAATTCTTTACAATAAAAGTGGGAATGAGTCTAAAGCTTTAGCCATTTATTATAAGAATCAAAATTTAAGTAAAATATCATATGATACTTTAGCTTGGATAGCTTCAAATATTAATATTTCTTATCTCATTGAAAGCGATACATCAGATAGTTCTAGAATTTTGATTGATGAAGCATATGAATTATGTAAAAAGATAAAAAATGAAGATGAATCTTTTGCCTTTGTAAATTATATTTTGGGTTATTATAAATACCGAGAATCTATAAATTACCGAGATGAAAAAAATTTCAACAATGCTATTGATTCTGCAAAGTCATATCTAAAGGTGTCTTATGACATATATAAGGCTAATAATAATCAACAAGGAATTGCTTTTTACTATGAAGGACTTGCAGAAGTAAGTTATGTTGAAAATAATGCAAATGAAACTTTATATTACATAGATAAGGCTCTTGAATTGGTGAAAAAAATTAAAGGTAAGGGGATTCCTGGAAATTCAAGAGGAATGCTTTTTTATTGGATACCTTTCGAAATTTCAACTTCACAAACTTCTAGTTTGTACTATTTTAAATACTTTATGTACAAACAGCTTAAGGAAAACAAAAAAGCTTTAAAGTTTTTTGAGAAATACCATCAACTTAAAGATAGTGTTGATAAAACAAGTGCAAAAGAAAGTCTGTTAAAATATGAGTTTGAATCCAAACGTTTGATAGACAGTCTAAAGTACTCAAACGAAATTATACTCCAACAAGCAGAGACCAAGGCTAAAGAAGAAGAAATTAAGATGCAAAGAATTATTGAGGGTGTTCTTTTGATTGGTATTTTACTGGTAATTGGATTTTTGGTATTTGTTTACAAACAATTGAACACAACAAAGGCACAAAAACTTGTCATTGAAGAAAAGCAACATGAAATTACAGATAGCATAAATTATGCAAAAAGAATTCAAGATGCTATGATGACTAGCTCAGGTTATATCAAAGATGTTCTCCCAGAAAGTTTTATTTATTTTAATCCCAAAGATGTGGTATCAGGTGATTTTTATTGGGCATTTGCGAATCAATCAAATCATGTTTTTTTCACCGTAGCGGATTGTACAGGACATGGTGTTCCAGGTGCGTTTATGAGTATGATCGGAACATCTCTTTTGAATAAAATAATTATTGAGAACAAAATAAAAGAGTCAGATCAAATTTTAAATGAGTTACGTATTCAAATTATTAATGCCTTGAATCAAAGAGAGGATGGTTCTCAAAAAGATGGGATGGATATTTCACTTTGTAAATTAGATGTGAAAAATAAAACCCTACAGTTTTCAGGAGCTATGAATCCTCTAATTCATATTAGAAAAGATAAATTGAACATATTTAAAGGTGACCCTCAGCCTATTGGTTACTTAAGTGGAAAAGAAACTTTATTTACAAGCCATAGTCTTAAGTTAAAAAAAGGAGATATGATTTATTTATTTTCTGATGGTTTTCAAGACCAATTTGGAGGAGAAAAAGGAAAGAAGTACCGTTCATTGAAGTTTAGAAATTTCTTACATTCAATAAGTGATAAATCCACTGATGACCAAGAAAAACTCATTGATGAGGAGTTCATTAATTGGTTGGGGGATTATGAGCAAATTGATGATGTGTGTATAATGGGGGTAAGGATTACCTAAAATTGTATTTATGAGAAACTATTCAAAAAACATCTTTTTATTCTCTTTAGTTGTTGTGTTATCTACTACAACACTTGCACAAAAGGATTCTTTAATTCAACCATCTTCAAAACAACATTCACTAGAGTTAAACCTTACTCAAAATACAGCTAGCTTACTTTCTCCGTCACTAAGTCCTATTCGACCTGGAATAAATGTTACTGGAAGCTTCCAATGGAATAAAAATACTAAGCTTCAGTTGAAACAAGATGGGGTTTTAGGTTTTTTTCACCATCCTCATTTTCAAAATGTAATGCAATTATACACGGAATCTCATCTTAAAATCAATGTGAAAGATAAGATCTATGCAAGTCCATTAGTTTTAGGGGGAGGGTATTTTATGTCTTTTTTATTGATGGATAGTTTTACGTGGGATGGGAGTTCATACTCCACCTCGTCAGTATCCATAAAGCACAACTGGGTTATTTCGCTAGGGTCAAATGTAGAAATACCAACATGTTTTCAAATAATGAATAGAAATATCCACATTACGGCTAAATTTAGATTGCATATTCAAGGTGTTATAGTAAGAGAGAATATACCCATTATTGCATACACTCCATTTATGTTAGGTGTATCCATACCAGTTGAAAAATGAAAATGAAGCCGATTTATATCATATTAGTAGTTTTGGTTTTCTCGTGTACCAAAAATTTTATACCACCTTCATCTGTATGTGTAGATAATGTAAATTTTTTGCAGAGCGCTTCCGTTCATCCTAAAGGAGATACCCTACAACAAATTCTAGATGAATATATTTCTTTGGGAGTTCCTGGTGCAACAATGCTTCTAGCTGATCAAAATGGGGTTTGGATTGGTTCAGCTGGGTTTGCGGATATCAAAAAGGGGATTGCCATGCAACCATGTCATATTTTAAAGCCTGGAAGTGTGGCCAAAATGATTATAGGAAATCTTATTTGGCAATTACAAGAAGATGGGTTATTAGACATTAACGATCCTATTGGTGATTACATTCCAGAAATAGCTGCAGCCATTACCAATGGTGATCGGATAACGGTTAAAATGCTATTAAATCATACGTCAGGTATTTATCAAATCGGAAGAGATTTGGATTTTAATTTAGGGGTAGTGAATGATTTTACCAGACCTTGGACGGCTGACGATATTATTCAATATTTTACGGATAAACCTGCTACTAATGAACCTGGAGAGGAACAAAATTACAGTAATACGAATACTTTAATTTCTGAACTTATCATCGAGGCCGTTACTTCTCAATCGGTAGAAACCGTACTAAATGACATGATTTTTAGTCCTTTAGGTATGCAAAATTCAGTCTATTATGATTATTCCACTGAATTTCCACTAGATCATTTAGCCCAAGGGTATCTTGATTTTAGCAATGATGGAAAGGATATTCAAAACGTATCTGATTTAAATCCTGGAAGTGGAAATGGATATACAGGATTATATACCAATGCAGAAGACATGTATTTATTTATGAAAGCTGTTTTTGTAGATCACTCTATTATTACTTCTGCTAGCTTAGATACCATATTAAATAGCTTTGTTTTGTCTTCAGGTGGCGGTTACGCTTCTAGTTCAGGTGGTATACATCAACAAGACATCTATTTTTTTGGTGATAGTCTTCATGCATATGGACACAGTGGAGGAGATATAGGGTACACGGCCAATGTAATTTTTATTCAAGAGTTACAAACCATAGTGATTTTAAATTATAACTATGGAACCCAATTTAGTACTCCTCTTGGTTCAGAGCTATTTAACATGAAAAGAGCCCTCTATAGTGCTGTGATTAATCCTTGAAAGTGAGGACAAAACCATGTAAAATATGTAATCAAGAAAATAAACTGGTGTACAGGGTTAAAGTAGATGAAACTAAAAATTGGTATTTTGCGTGTAAATCTTGTACAGAAAATGAAATTAAAAACAATAAATATTATCGATATGGTGGCACCTGGAAAGGATACTAGGTTTTTTATAACGCAAAAAGTATTTCATTTTGTTTTTTTATGCTCGGTATTATGCTTCTTAGGCTGTAATAAGAACAAAGATTATACTCAAATTGACGATGAAATCATCCAACAATATATTAGCGATAATAACCTAAATGCTACTTCTACAAGCTCAGGATTGTACTACGTTATTGAAACCACAGGGAATGGTGTTTTCCCCAATATTTATTCTACAGTGACTGTGGCTTACACTGGAATGTTAACAGACGGTACCGTGTTTGATCAATCTAGCTCAGCTGGAATAAGTTTTCCGTTAACTAATGTAATTCAAGGTTGGCAAGAAGGGATTCCACTTTTTAGTGAGGGAGGTACTGGGAAATTACTGATTCCATCTGCTTTAGGATATGGAGATAGAGCAGTAGGGAATATCCCTGAAAATTCAGTGTTAATTTTTGATGTAGAACTAATAGATGTAGATTAAATAAAATGATAATGAAAATTTCAAAATTACTTTTTGGTGCAATTCTGCTGTTACTGTTATCAAGTTGCAAAAAGGACGATCCTATCCCTAGCATTGAAGGCTATACGTTAGAGTGGAGTGATGAATTCAATGGATCTTCCATTAGTACAGTGAATTGGGTGCACGAAATCGGAGATGGAACGGATTATGGACTTCCTGTTGGATGGGGGAATAATGAATTGCAACTTTATACTAATGCTTCCCAAAATTCATACCTTGAAGACATTAATGATGATAATAGAGCTTTAGTAATTGAAGCCACTGAGTCAGCCCCTGGTGAATATCATTCTGCTAAATTGACTACAAGCGGACTAAGAAGCTTTCGATATGGTAAAATTGATGCTAGGATTAAGCTTCCCACTGCTCAAGGTATGTGGCCCGCTTTCTGGATGTTAGGTGATAATTTTTCTACGCTCGGGTGGCCTGGTTGTGGCGAAATTGATATCCTTGAATTGGTTGGGTTTGAACCCAATACGATAAGGGGGAATATACATTATGTGGATAGCGATCAAAGTTATGCAAGTGCAGAAGGTGATCCTGCCATAATAGCCGAATCGTTTAGTGAAGATTATCACCAATTTGGAATAGAGTGGACTCCCAATGAAATCACCTACTTATTAGATGATATCGTTTATAAAACGGTGTCCATAGATGACGATGGTATGAAAGAGTTTGATCGTTCATTTTATCTTATTCTTAACGTAGCAGTTGGTGGTAATTGGCCCGGTTCACCTGATGCTAGTACTGTTTTTCCACAGAAAATGTACGTAGATTACATACGTTATTACAGTAAAGATGGTTTTAATCCACCTAGTGAACCCGCATTAGTGGTAGCAGAGGAAACGGTAGGCGTATTTACCCCTCCAAATTCTACTCAACACGCTTTTAGCCAAGGGTTAAATCAGTTTCCTAATATAGAAGTGGTAGTATATGGGGCAGGAGGCGAGCCTGATGTGTCCACATCTGGAACTGCTGTTGATGGAGATAGTTCCTTATTATTCAGCTTCCCCGGAGGAAATTGGGGAGGAGGTTATTTTGACTTAGATACGGCTATAATGGATATGAGTAGTTATGCTAATGGTAGCTTAGTCTTTTCAGTAAATAAGCCAGTTGAACTTCAAAATGCAGAAATAAAAATTGAGTCCCCTTTTTCAAGTGGCTCGGTGTTTTTGACCAATTACGCTCCGTCAAACACGTTAGCAAACGGATTTGTGGAGTATACCATTCCACTTTCTGATTTTACGGGTTTAGATTTTACTAACATCAAGATACCCTTTGCTTGTTGGAACCCGACAGATGGCTCTGGTGCCTTTTCTTCTTTTGATGTATATTTTGATGATATTCGTTGGGAGCAATAGGTTATGTTAACAACAGCTGAAATGGTTTGTGAGCTTTGTGAACGACAACAAAAACTAACGTTTCATCATTTAATTCCAAAGAAGAATCACAAAATTAAGTACATCCAAAAGCGTTTTTCAGCCATTGATTTAAATAAGTACGGAATTATGATTTGTAATGACTGTCATAAAATGATACACAAACTAATCCCTCACAAACAGCTAGCGCTTGAATTTAATACAATAGATAAGCTACTTATTCACAAGGAATTAGCAAAGTTTATTAGCTGGGTAAAATCACAAACCAAAAAAGTAAAATAGCCTATGAATTTAATGTACTACATATTTGTTTCATTTCTTCTTATTATTACTCCATCTTTTTTGGGGCAATCCATATTTAACTTAGAAGCTAATCAAAGCATGTTGATGTATGGAAAAGGGAAGGGGCAAGATGGTGCTATAAATCCATTTGCCGGAAAGGTCTGCTATGCCTTAATTAAGAACAAAGGAAAAAAGGAAATGTATATTCGAGTTCAGTAAAATGGGTTAATAGTAAAATCAATCCCTTTATTGCCTAAAGAAACGAAGAAAGTAGATTTACCAGTGGGGTACGAACTTTACTTTGACGGAAATGAATTATGTCCAAGTAAGGTTGAATTGGAATTTGGTAAATAATTATATTTAATTTATGAAGAAATTCTTGATAAAATTAGTTATTGAAAGCGATACCAAACTTGGAAGACGGTTTGATGTTTTTATACAGTTATTAATCGTTCTATCGCTAATTTCTTTCTCCGTTGAAACAATACCTG